>DATIRA010000216.1:0-6470 GCA_035470225.1 Steroidobacteraceae bacterium
CCACCTTCGCGCACCTCGACGCGACCGTCGTGCTGTCGCGCGACATCGCCTCGCTCGGCATCTACCCCGCGGTGGATCCGCTCGACTCGACCTCGCGCCAGGTCGACCCGAACGTGATCGGCGAGGAGCACTATGAGACCACGCGCTCGGTGCAGGCGATCTACGTGCCGGCGGACGACCTGACGGACCCTTCGCCGGCCACCACCTTCGCGCACCTCGACGCGACCGTCGTGCTCTCGCGCGACATCGCCTCGCTCGGCATCTATCCGGCGGTGGACCCGCTCGACTCGACGTCCCGCCAGGTGGACCCGAACGTGATCGGCGAGGAGCACTACGAGACCACTCGCGCGGTGCAGGCCGTGCTGCAGCGCTACAAGGAACTGCGGGACATCATCGCGATCCTCGGCATGGACGAGCTCTCGCCCGAGGACAAGCTGATCGTGGCCCGCGCGCGCAAGATCCAGCGCTTCCTGTCGCAGCCCTTCCACGTGGCCGAGGTCTTCACCGGCAGCCCGGGCAAGTTCGTGCCGCTGAAGGACACGATCCGCGGCTTCCAGGCGATCGTCGCCGGCGAGTACGACCAGCTGCCGGAGCAGGCGTTCTACATGATCGGCACCATCGACGAGGCGGTCGAGAAGGCCAAGAAGCTCCAGTAACCAGGTAGCAAAGATGGCGACGATGCGAATCGATGTGGTGAGCGCCGAGGAGTCCATCTACTCCGGTGACGCGGAGTTCGTGGTGCTCCCGGGAGTGATGGGCGAGCTGGGCATCTACCCCCGCCATGCGCCGCTGATCACGCAGATCAGGGCGGGCACGGTCCGCATCAAGGTGCCCGGCCGCGAAGACGAGGAGATGATCTTCGTGCAGGGCGGAATCCTCGAGGTTCAGCCCGACCACGTGAACGTACTCTCCGATACGGCCATTCGCGCGACTGACCTCGACGAGGCCAAGGTGCTCGAGGCGAAGCGGGCCGCCGAGGAGGCGCTGCGCGCCCGCACCGAGAAACAGGAGATTGCGACCGCGGAGGCCGAGCTGGCCGCCGTTGCGGCACAGCTGCAGGCCATCCAGAAGCTGCGCAAGACGCGGCGCTGACCGGGGAGCAGGCCGGCGATACACGGCCCGGCCGTGCCTCTCGCGTTGCGGTGCGGGCCTGCGATCAGGTGGCCGGCATCGGCAGCCGCCCGTCCAGCGTGAACTGCGACAACGGAAATCTCTGCAGGCCCGTGTCCGGGCGCGCATAGAAACCGACCTGCTCGGGTCGGGTCTCGCAAAGCCATTCTTCGCTGAACGTAGGCTGCGGGCGCGAGAACACCGTCGGCGTGAACAGCGCGACATTGAGACCCTGCCCGGTGTCCCGCGCCGAGACGTACTCGATCGCATCCGCACCGGCCTCGCGCAGGGCCCGGCCGAGCCGCTGCGTGGCCGTGTAGTCGCCACGGCTTGCGAGTTCGGCGCGGTATGCATCGAACGGCGGCAGCTGCAGCGAATACGCGCGGCGCGCCCGCAGCCGCGCACCGAACAACGTGTGGCGGGTACGCAGCGGCGCCGGCGGCGGACGGCTCATGCCCTGCCAGAATACGAAACGATAGTAGGCGGATTCGGCCAGCACCGTCCGCAGCCCGCGCGCTGCATAGAACAGGCTCGGCTCGTCACGCCCACCGAAGCGCGAGCCGTGTCTCAATGGCGGGTAACGGAAAGGTGTCGAGAGCAGGTAGTGGAGCCGCAGTGCCCGCTTCAGCAGCGGCGGCTTGCTGGCCTCGATCATCGTCTCGAGCAGTTCCTGCTCTGCGAGCGTCCCGACCAGCCGGCTGGTAGCGACCTGTTCCTGGCTTTCGACGAGCCGGAGAACCTCGCCGCCGAGCGCGCGGGGACGCGCCTCAGGCTGGCAGGACCCCCAGATGTCCACCGTCACGGCTTGCCGCGGATCGCGTCGAGGTACTCGACGACTCGAACGAGGCCCTGGACGCTGCGAATCTGCTCGGCGGGGATGCCGCCGGTGTGGTGGTTCTCGGTGTGCATCCAGTGGCGCATCGCGGCGGCGTCGCCACCGACCAGCGCGTACAAGGCCCGATAGGCCCGGATCAGCAGCAGTGCAAGCTCGCCCGGCTTGCTCTGCGGATCCAGTCGGCCACGGCTCAGCGCGGTCCGGTCGCGGCCGATCACGACACCGAGAGCAGCTTGGGTGAGGCCGAGGTCGCGGCCGGCATTGACCAGCGCCGTAGCGAGGACGTGCTGCGGTTCCGGCCTGATCGCGAGATTGTCACTCATTGCTGGGCTCACGGCGTGCTACATGCACATCATGCTCTAGCAATGTTGCAAATGCAACATCAACTCGGCCTGCAGCAGGCCGAGCGAGGCCCCCGCCCGAGTTGACGGCGACGCTTGCGACCACAGTGCGTGTATCGAACAGCGAGTTCGGCGGATCCAACGCGGCGCAAATCGGAGTGTCCAGGGGCTCCGGTAGAATTCTGCGCTTCGCACTCGCGACGGGATGAGCAGATGACACTATCGGTGGTGATCCTCGCCGCAGGCCAGGGCAAGCGCATGAAATCGGACCTGCCGAAGGTGCTGCAGCCGCTTGCCGGCAAGCCGCTGCTGGGCCATGTGCTCGACGCGGCCGAGGGCCTGCAGGCCGCAGCGACCTGCGTCGTCTATGGTCACGGCGGTGAGCAAGTGCCGGAGGCCTTCGAGGGCCGGGACGTCCACTGGGCGCTGCAGGCCGAGCAGCATGGAACCGGTCACGCGGTGATGCAGGCCATGCCAGCGATCCCGGACGAGGCGATGGTGCTGGTGCTCTATGGCGACGTTCCGCTGGTGCAGCTCGACACGCTCGCGCGTCTGGTGGCGGAGGCCGGTGAGAACACGGTGTCGCTGCTGAGCGTGATGCTTCCCGACCCGACCGGGTACGGGCGGATCGTCCGGGACGGGTCGGGACGCGTCGTGCGAATCGTCGAGCACAAGGACGCCAACGCCAAGGAGCGCGCGATCCACGAGTGCAACACCGGCCTGCTGTGTGCGCCGGCCCGCCGGCTTCGCCAGTGGCTCGCGGCGCTGGGCAACGACAACGCGCAGGGCGAGTATTACCTGACCGACGTGATCGTGATGGCCGTCAAGGCCGGTCTCGAGGTCAAGGCCGTCGTTGCGCCCACCGCGACCGAGGTGATGGGCGTCAACGACAAGCTGCAGCTCGCCGAGCTGGAGGCGGCCTACCGCCGGCAGCGCGCCGCTGCGCTGATGCTCTCAGGTGCGACGCTCGCGGACCCCGCCCGCTTCGACGCCCGCGGCGTGGTCGAGGTCGGACGGGACGTGTTCATCGACGTCAACGTCGTGCTGGAGGGCAAGGTGAAGCTGGGCGACCGCGTCCGGATCGGCCCGAACTGTTGCCTGCGCGACGTGGAGATCGGCGAGGACACGACGCTGCTGCCGAACTGCGTGCTAGACAGCGCAGTCGTCGGTCCCGGTTGCGTCATCGGCCCGTTCGCCCGATTGCGACCCGGCAGCAGGCTCGCGGCCGGTGTCCACATTGGCAATTTCGTCGAGGTGAAGAACAGCGACATCGGCGCGGGCAGCAAGGCGAATCACCTGACGTACCTCGGTGACACAACGATCGGCGCGAACGCGAACGTCGGCGCCGGCACCGTGACCTGCAACTACGACGGCGCCAACAAGTGGCGCACCGAGATCGGCGACGGCGCCTTCATCGGGTCCGGCAGCATGCTGGTGGCGCCGGTCAAGGTGGGCGCCGGTGCGACGATCGGCGCTGGCTCGACGATCACCAGGGACGCGCCCGGTGGCAGGCTCACGCTCGAGCGTAGCAGGCAGCTGACGCTCGAGAACTGGAAGCGGCCGGAAAAAAAGCCCAAGGCCTGACTGCGGGCACGCAGCGCGTCCGGGACACGCTGTGCTGCCAGATGGGGAGCGGGCGAACGGTCCGGGCGCCGCGACTGCTTCGGGTCAGAGGTATTTCGCGAGCCAGTCGTGTACCTCCTGGTAGAAGTAGCGGCTGTTCTCGCCCTTCAGGATCCAGTGGTTCTCGTCCGGGAACACGACAAGCCGGCTCGGCACGTCCTGCCGCTGCAGGATGGTCCAGAACTCGAGCCCGTTGTTGAGCGGCACCCGGAAATCCTTCTCGCCGTAGGTCAGCAGTATCGGCGTGCCGAGCTTCTCGGAGCGGTAGAAGGGGCTCTGGTCACGCCAGGTCTTCAACGACGATTTCCACGCGGGCCCGCCGATGTTGCGCTCGCGATGGTAGACGACGTCGCTGGTGGTCCACTGGCTGCGCAGGTCGTAGAGTCCCGCGTGGCTGACCAGCGCGTGGTAACGGTCGGTCGTTACAGCGAGCCAGTTCGCGAGGTGGCCACCGTAGCTCGCGCCGCCCGCGGCCTGGCGTGAACCGTCGATGTACGAATACCGCCGGATCGCCTCGTCGGCGGCCTCGTTGATCTCGTCGGCAGGGCCCGCGAGAGGGTCGCCCTGGATGCTGCGCGCGAAGTCCTCGCCGTAGCCGGTCGAGCCGCTGTAGTTCGTCAGCAGCACCACGTAGCCGGGCTGGGCCAGCAGGTGGTAGTTCCAGCGGAAGATGAAGTCGTCCTTCCACATCCCGTGCGGGCCGCCGTGCATCAGCACGAACAGTGGATACTTCCTGTTCGGGTCGAACCCGGGCGGGCGCACGAGCAGGCTGTGGATGCGCTTGCCGCGCTTCGAATCGAACCAGAACTCCTCTACCGGCAGCCAGTCGATCCCGGACGCGCGCTCCGTGTTGAACGTGGACAGCGCCGACCAGCGTCCGGTCGCCGGATCGATCCGGCCGACCTCGTGCGGGCTGACGGCGCTCCCCCACAGCGCCGCGACGACCGGGAGGTCTGAGGTTCCGCCCACTGCGAGCCGCGAATACGTGCCTGAGTCGAGCTTGCCGAGGGCGGCCGTCCGCCCACCTGCGAGTGACGCCTCGAACAGCTGAACATGGCTGGCGCGGTCGGCGAGGAAGAACACGCGGCGGCTGTCCGGCGCGGCCGCGTAGTCGCCGACGGATTCGTCGAAGTCCGCGGTCAGCGTTCGTCGCTGTGCGAGCGACGGCCAGGGCCAGCTCACGAGCCGCGCGGCCTTGTACACGTAGCGGTCCGAGGCGGGCCGGACCTTTGCGAGCAGCGTCGCCCCGTCGTCGGTGAACGACGGCGCCGAGTAGTCCCCCTCGGGACCTGTGAGCCGGCGCGGTTCGCCGCCGGCGAGGTTCACGAGCCAGAGCGAATCGAGCACCTCGGCCCGCGCGGCTGCGTTTCGGTCGGTGGTCGCGGCGAACACCACTGCGTTGCCATCGGGTGTCCAGGCGGCCTCGATCGTCTCGCCGGACTGGCCCAGGTTGCCGCCGAAACCCGGCCCGGCGCGCAGCGTGCTGCCCGCGAGAAGGTCGCGCGGCGGCGCGGAACCGTCGAGCTGCTGCAGGACCAGGGTCGGTCGCAGCTCGTTGAGCCACCGGTCCCAGTGGCGGATCGGGAAGCTGTCGTAGGCGCGCACGTTGTACTTGCGTTCCTTGCGTTCGGCGGCCGCCTTGCGGTTGTCCTCGTCGCTGCCGGCGCCGGGGTAGGCGAGGCCCACGAACAGGATCGAGCGGCCGTCGGGACTGAACCGCGGTGCGCGCGCACCGGTCGCCCAGTCGGTCACTTTCTGCGCCTCGCCGCCGGCCAGCTCGAGCAGGTAGATCTGCGGCGTCTCGTCACCGTCGCGCTTGCCCGAGAATGCGAGCCGGGTCGAATCGCGGCTGAACACCGGGTCACCCTCGGCGGACTTGCCGGACGTGAGGCGTCGCGGAGGTTTGCTGCCGTCGCTCGGGACGATCCACAGATCGCTGCGCTTCTTGTCGTCCTCGTAAGCCGGTTCTGAGACCGACACGACGATCCAGTGCCCGTCCGGGCTCACCGCCACCGCGCCGGGCCGTTTCATCAGCCAGACGTCCTCGTGGGTGACCGGACGGCGCGGCTCGGGCTCGGGCTCGGCGACGGCGGGGCTGCCGGCCAGCAGCAGGGCCGGAACAAGCGCGGCGAAGACTCGAAGGGAAGACGAGGCCATTGCGGAATCCTGTGGCTTGAGGGAAAGGCCGCTCGCGGCCCGCAGCGAAGTCTAACCAAAGACTGTGAGCCAGGCCGTCGCCGGTCGGGGTCGCGGCCGTACTAGAATTGCGCAACACCGGGCGGTCCGCGCGACCCGTCATCGGGCCAGGTTTCTGATCCCCTTGGAATTTCTGTTAACCTCGCTGCCCCCCAGACAAGGAACACCCCATGTGTGGAATCGTTGGAGCCGTCGCCGGACGTGACGTCGTGCCGGATCTGATCGAGGGGCTGCGCAGGCTCGAGTACCGGGGTTATGACTCGGCAGGCGTCGTCGTCCGCAACGGCGACGGGACCCTCAAGCGACGTCGGACGGTGGGCAAGGTCCGCGCGCTGCAGGACGCGCTCGACGCCGACCCGGTGCAC
>DATIRA010000217.1:0-5679 GCA_035470225.1 Steroidobacteraceae bacterium
ACCTCGATGACCGCGCGCGCGGCGCTGGACGCATTGCGCCGGTCGCGCGCCCGCACGGCGCGCAGCCTGTTCCTGGTCGACGACCAGAACCGGCTGGTAGCCAAGGTAGGCATCCAGGACGTCGCAGTGGCCGAGCCGGACCAGTCGCTCGATGAGCTGGCCCGTCCGGTGGCGGCCTCGGTGCACCCGCTGACACCGCGCGATGACGTCGTTGAGATCGTCGAGTCGCGCCGGCTCGCGGACCTGCCGGTGACGGACCTGGACGGCCGGCTGGTCGGGGTGATCTATCACTCCAACCTGATCCAGGCGATGCAGGAGGACCTCTCGGCCGACATCCAGATGATGAGCGGCGCGAGCCCCGACGAGCGGGCCCTGTCCCCGCCGTTGTTCGCGGTTCGAAAGCGGCTGCCCTGGCTGCAGATCAACTTGCTCACGGCATTTCTCGCCGCCGCCGTGGTCGGACTCTTCGAATCAACGATCGCGAAGTACACCGCGCTGGCCGTGCTGCTGCCGGTCGTGGCGGGCCAGTCGGGCAACTCCGGGGCGCAGGCGCTCGCCGTCACGATGCGTGGCCTGGTGCTGCGCGAGATCACGCCGCGCCAGTGGCTCGGCGTGACACTGAAGGAAGCGGGTGTCGGGCTGGTGAACGGGATCGCGGTCGCGGTGACCTGCGGCATCGGCGTCTACCTCTGGAGCCGGTCGACCGGTCTCGTGCTGGTGATCATGATCTCGATGGTGCTGGCCATGGTGGTCGCCGGTCTCGCCGGGGCCGTCGTGCCGATCGTCCTGAAGCGCCTGGGGCAGGACCCCGCCCAGTCGTCGTCGATCATCCTGACCACGGTCACCGACGTGGCCGGTTTCTTCTCGTTCCTCGGCATCGCGACATTGCTCTCCGGGATGCTCGACGCCTGAGTTCAAGGTCGCGCCGAGTCCGCTGCGCTGCCCGGCCCACGGCGAGCCGACCCCGATCCATCGCTCTCAACGGTATGTGCGCTGCTCGATCCGCTCGCCGTCGCTGACGCGGTCGCTCGGATGAAGCACGACCAGCGCACCCTCTTCCAGTCCGCCGAGTATCTCCGCCTCGAGCCCGTTCTCGTGCCCGAGCCCGACCTCGGTCAGCCGGGCCCGGCCCCCGCGCGCGACGAACACGGCCCAACGCTCCCCACTGCGGAACAACGACGAGAGAGGCACCTTCAGCACGTCGTCAGATTCCCACAGCACGATGCGCGGCTCCACCCGGTAGCCGTGCCCGAGCCGCTGCCAGCGCTCGGGCGGCTCGGTGAAGTCGATGATCACGTTGACCCGCTGCTCTTCGACGCCGAGCGCCGAGACCTTCGTGAAGCCGAAGGGCTCGACGCGACGGACGACGCCCTCGAGTGCTCCGTCGCCGCCCCAGGAGTCGATCAGCACCCGCTGCCCGGGCTCGACCTTGACCGCTTCGGTCGACAGCAGGTCGGCGACGATCTCGAGCCTCAGCGGGTCGCCGATGTCCACCAGCGGTGTGCCCGAACTCACTACGCTCTCGCTCTCGTGCCGTACGCGCAGCACGCGGCCGCTCACCGGGGAGCGGACCAGCACGCAGTCGCAGTCTTCGCTGCGCTCGCGCGCGGTGCCGGGCGCGAGCAGCCGCGCCTTCGCCTGCTCG
This sequence comes from Steroidobacteraceae bacterium, assembly GCA_035470225.1. Taxonomy (GTDB): domain Bacteria; phylum Pseudomonadota; class Gammaproteobacteria; order Steroidobacterales; family Steroidobacteraceae; genus DATIRA01. The sequence continues at coordinate 1,646 of DATIRA010000217.1, forward strand.
AGTTCCGAATCGCGGACACGCAGTCCCGCCCGAGCCTCCTGCACGGCCGCGACAGCCGTCCGCGCCCGTCGCCGAGCCGCATCCAGGTCGCTCAGCGAAACCGTGTTCGCGGCGGCTAGGCCTTCATAGCGCTTGAGCTCCGACTCGGCGAAGTCCCGCTCCGCCTCCGCGCGGCGCAGTTCCGCGCCGGCATGCGCGCGAGCGGCCTCTGCCGCCCGCACCGCCGCGCGCGCCTCCGCCTCGCTGCGCCGGTCGAGGAACGACGGGTCGCTGGGCTCTATCCGCGCCACGATGGTCTGGTCCGCGACGACCTGGTCTCCGGCCTCGAGCTCGATACGCCGCATCAGGCCCGGAACCGGCGCCGACACGACGAACACGTCCCGGACCCGCGTTTCGCCTTCGTCGCTGACGGTCACGCGCAACGCCCCGCGGCTCGCCGTCGCCAGGTCCACCGCGACGGGTTGCGGCCGGAACAGCCACGCCAGCACCGCGACCAGCGCTGCAAACAGCGGGATCCAGAACCAGAGCCGTCGCGCGATCGCACTCTTCATGCAGCTACTCCCGGGTCTTCAGCACGGCGATCAGGTCTAGGCGGTCGAGGCGTCGACGCACGAGCAGCACGGATGCGGTGGTTGCGAGGAAGCCCCCGAGCAGTGCCCAGCCGTAGGTGTCTGGAGCGACGATGAACGGCACGCGGTACAGCTCGGTCTCGAAAGCATGCACCAGCCATCGCGCGAGCAGGTAGCCGCAGGCGACACCGAGCGGCAGCGCCAGGAAGGTCAGCACGCCGATCTCGCCCACCAGGATGTAGGAGATCTCGCGGCGCGAGAACCCGAGCACGCGCAGCGTCGCGAGCTCGCGGCCCCGCTCCGACAACGCGATGCGCGCAGCGTTGTAAGTCACGCCAAAGGCCAGCGTCCCGGCGAACACGATGAAAAAGCTCACGTAGATCAGGATCGTCTTGGCCATGGTCTCGTGGAATGTATCGACGGCCGCGCTGCGCAGCGTCACCGCGCCGACCTGCGGAATCTGCTTGAGCCTGCGGAACAGCGCCGCCTGCTCGGTCGGGTCGACGCGCATGTGCACGGCATTCACGCTCGGCGGCTCCTGCATCAGCCGGTTCAGCGCGCCGATCTCCATGTAGGCCGGGCTGCCGATGTAGGTCTCGAACGTGGCCACGACCGGCACCCGCACGACCGGGCGCCGGCCTTCCAGCACCTCGATGGTCACCTCGTCTCCTGGACGCACTTCGAGCAGCTGGGCCAGCATCGTCGAGATGACGAGCCCCGCCGGCGGGAGATCCACGGCCCGCCCTTCGGCGTCGTAGACGCGGTGCAGCTGCTGGTGCGCCGGCAGGCCACGCACCGCTTCGCGTTCCTCGCGCGGCCCCGCCCTGAGCTTTGCCGGAACCGCTCGCATCGGCTCCACGGACAGCACGCCGGGCAGCCGCGACAGCCCCCGCGCCGCATCCGATGAGCGCGCCTCGACCAGCCCGACGGTGAGGTCCTGGCCCTGCGCCTGCAGGAAGTACACGTCCACGATGTGCGTAATCGCATCCAGCCACTGCATCGATATCACCAGCACGGCAACCGACATCGCGATCCCTGCGCTGGTGACGAACGAGCGCAGCGGCCAGCGTCCGGCCTGCCGGAGCACGATCCGGGTCGGCTGGTCGATCAGGTGCGTGAGGCGGAGCCGCGCGAGCCGGCTGCGCCTGAACATCGGTGGCGAAGGCGGCCGCATGACCTCGGCCGGCGGCAGAGCAGTGGCGCGCCGCACCGCCGTGATCGCGCCGAGCAGCGCCGAGGCGAGGCTCGCGGCCGCGGCGATCCCGAACGAGCCGGGACCGGGCCGGTAAAGCAGGAACGGAAAGCGATAGAACTCCGCATACATCGTCGTGTTGTAAAGGCCCAGCCAGTACCCGGCGAACCACCCGAGCAGGATGCCCACCACGCCGATCACGAGCACCAGCTTCACGTAGTGCCAGGCGATCCGTGCGTTCCCGTAGCCGAAGGCCTTCAGCAGTCCGATCTCGGAGCGCTCGACCGTGATCAGCCTCGCGAGCACCATGTTGGTCAGGAACGCCGCAACGGCCAGGAAGATCGTCGGCAGGAAGCTCGACATGGTCCTGAGCTGCTGGATCTCGTTCATCAGGAACCAGTTCGAGAGCTGGTCCTTGCGGGCGTACGCACCGACGCTGCCGTACCGATCGAGCAGCTCGTCGAGCCGGTCCACGACGGTCTCCGGATCCGTGCCCCGCAGCAGCCCGAGCGTGACGTCGTTGAAGGCGCCATCGAGGTCGAAGGCTGCCTGCAACGCCTCGTGGCCCATCCAGACGACGCCGTACCGCAGGTCGTCGGGCATCAGGGCGCCGGGACCGATCGTATAGACGTACTCCGGCGAAAGCGCGATACCGACCACCTGCAGTTCCCGCCAGTGGCCGTTGATGATCGCACGCAGCCGCCCGCCGGGGCCCAGCCGATGCGCCTCTGCGAACGGCTCGGAGATCACGGCCTCGTCGGTCGCGCCGAGGCGCGGATACCGGCCTTCGCGAAGCGCCAGCCGGTTCAGGATGGGCTCGCCGTGCTCGGGCACCGAGACCAGCTGCCCGAGCACCGGCTCCTCGAATCCCGGAATGTCGAGCACCGCGCTGCGCACGACGCGCATCTGCACGTACTGCACTCCGTCGATCGCGGCGATCCTCGCCGACAGGTGCTCCGGCGCGCGTTTGACCCGCGCGAACACCTCCGCGAACTGGTAGCGCTCGTAGTAGGCGGTCGCCGTTTCCTCCAGCGCCTCGATCGCCGTCAACGACATCACGAGCAGGCCCACGCCCGAGGCGATCACCAGACCGATCGCCAGCACCTGCCCGCGGATGTGCCAGAGATCGCGCAGCAGCTTGCGGTCCAGCGGTCGCAGCGCCTGCAGCTTCACCAGCTCAGCTCCCGCGCGGGCCGGCGCGACTCGTTGCGGCGCTCCTGCTGCACGCGTCCGTCTCCCAGCACCAGCACCCTATCCGCCATCTCCGCGATGATCGCGTTGTGAGTGATCAGCACGGTCGTCGTGCCGAGCTCGCGGTGGATGTTCTCGATCGCCTCGAGCACGATGATGCCGGTCTCGCTGTCGAGCGCACCGGTCGGCTCGTCGCACAGCAGCACGTCAGGCTGCTTGGCGATGGCCCGTGCTATGGCGACCCTCTGCTGCTCTCCGCCGGAGAGCTGCGCCGGGAAGTGATTGATCCGTTCACGCAGCCCGACCAGCTCCAGCGCCCTGGCCGGCTCCATCGGTCGCGTCGAGATCTCCGTCACCAGCTCGACATTCTCCAGCGCCGTCAGGCTCGGGATCAGGTTGTAGAACTGGAACACGAAGCCCACGTGCTCGCGCCGGTAGCGGGTGAGCTCCTTGTCGTCCTCGCGGGTGAGGTCGTGGTCCTCGAACCACGCCTCGCCCGAGGTCGCCGTGTCGAGTCCGCCGAGTATGTTGAGCAGCGTGGACTTGCCACTGCCCGAGGGCCCGAGCAGCACGACCAGCTCGCCCGGGCGCAGTTCCAGGTCCACGCCGCGCAGCGCGTGCACCTCCACCTCGCCAGTCCGGTAGACCTTGGTCAGGTTCCGCGTGCGCAGCACGGCGGCGGATCCGGTGGGTTCGGTAGCGGTTCGCATTTCGCAATCGGGACTCGAGAAACCCTGAAGCCCTATCCTCGACCCGGTTGTCCGGGCGGACAATAGGAGGAGACACGGATCCCCGGGCCGGGACACACGAGCGCAAGAGGGCCCGCGGAATCTACGGCTGGCGGGCGTTCGGTACCGTGTCCTATCGTGAATCGGGCGGAGCAAGGGGCGCGAGAGGCTGGACCGTGCCGGTGCAGAACGTCGAGATCGCCGGGATCTTCGAGACGGTCGCCGACCTGCTGGCCGTGCGGGGCGAGAACCCGTTCCGGATCCGGGCCTACCGCAATGCGGCGCGCACGATCCGCGGCAACTCCCGCAGCATGGCCGAGCTGCTCGCCGAGGGTCGCGACCTCTCGGAACTGC
>DATIRA010000218.1:0-4222 GCA_035470225.1 Steroidobacteraceae bacterium
GATCAGCTGCGCAGTGACCCGGATGCGCTCACCGTCGCGCCGGACGCTGCCCTCGAGCACGTGCGCCACCGCGAGCGTCGTGGCCACTGAGCGCAAGTCGATCTGCTGTCCGCGGAACGCGAACGACGAGGTGCGCGACGGCACCCGCAGCCCCGGGATCTGGGCCAGTGCGTTCAGGATTTCCTCGGCCAGCCCGTCGGAGAAGTACTCGGTGTCGGCCGCGTCGCTCATGTTGACGAACGGCAGCACCGCGATCGAGGCTTCGACGGTCTCGGCGGCGGCGACGGTGGCTGCGGGGGCGGCCGCGGTCGTCTCGGCGGGCTGCGCCGGGACCTCGGCGGCGTGCTCGTAGCGCCAGAAGATTCCGCCGCCGACCAGGAACAATAGCGTGATGATCGCGAGCTCGGCGGCGGTCACGCGCTGCTGGCCCCGGTCGCCGTGGTACCAGGCGATCACCAGCACGACCGGCAGCCCGATCGCGAGCCCGAGCGTTGCGAGCTGCTGCAGCCGTCCCGGCCAGCCGAACGTGTCGCTGACGTACTCGAGCCCCTGCAGGAAGCCCCAGGCGCCGGCGGCGTAGGCCACGCCCCACTGCACCACCTTGCGGCGACGCAGCTTGTCCCAGGTGCTGTCCCCGGCCGGGCGTATGGGATCGGTCACGGGCTCGTCCACCGCGCGCAGTGTAGCCGCATCGCGGAGCCCGGGTTCGCCGGCCTGAGCAACCCGCCGAGGCGCCTCAGACGTAGTCCCTGTACTTGGGCAAATGCCGAACGGGTTTCGAGAGCGCGTCGCGTCGGAACGGATCGCCAAGTTCCTGCGTGACCATCATCTCGAGCACGGTGGTCCGGCCATCCGCCTGCGCCTCGACCGCGGCCTGCAGCGCAGGACCGACGTCCGCGAGCCGCTCGACGGTCGTGCCCTCGCAACCGAAGGCCTGTGCGACCCTGGCCCAGCTCGGGTTCGCGAGGTTGACCCCCTGGAAGCGCTTTGAGTAGAAGTCCACGTGGTTCTTCTTCTCCGCGCCCCACTGGCCGTTGTTGAACACGACGACCGTCACGCCGATCTTCTCCCGCGCGCAGGTCAGCAGCTCGTTCAGGCTGATGCCCCAGGCGCCGTCGCCGACGTAGGCGATGGCGGGGCGGTCGGGCGATGCCAGCTTCGCACCGCAGATCACCGGGAACGCGTAGCCGCAGTTGCCGAAGCTCATCGCCGCGAACATCGAGCGCGGCTCCTCGAAGCGCAGGTAGGAGTTCGACACCGAGCAGATGTTGCCGATGTCGGTCGAGACCATCGCCCGCTCCGGCATGGCCTTCTCGAGCTCGCGGAGCATCTGTCGCGGATGCATGTGCGACGAATCCCGTGCGACCTCGAGCGAGAACGGGTCCTTCTCCTGGGTCCACCCGGCCAGCTCCTGCTCCCAGGCCGACTTCTCCGCGTCGAGGCTGGCCCGGCGCTCCGCGCGGTTGGCAGCGCAGGCGAGCTCGCGGCCCTCGAGCCGCCCGGCCAGCGCGGCGGCGGCCGCCTTCGCGTCGCCGCAGATGCCGACGCTGATGTGCTTGACGAGTCCGAGCATCCGCGGATCCGCGTCCACCTGGATGATCTTCGCGCCCGCGGGCCAGTAGTCCATGTCGTACTGCGGCAAGGTGCCGAACGGCCCGAGGCGGGTGCCGAGCGCGAGCACGACGTCGGCCTTGGAGATCAGCTTCATCGCGGCCTTGGAGCCCTGGTAGCCGAGCGGGCCGCACCACAGTGGGTGCGAGGCGGGGAAGGAATCGTTGTGCAGGTAGCTGTTGCAGACCGGCGCAGCTAGCAGCTCCGCCAGCGCAACCGCCTCGGCCGTGCCGCCCGACATGATCACGCCGCCGCCGGCCACGATGACCGGGAACCGGGCCTCGGCGAGCAGCGCCGCGGCCTCGTCGATTGCGGCCGGGTCGCCGGGTCCGCGGCCGATCCGGATCGGCTGTGGGATCGTCGTCTCGATGTCCCCGTAGAAGTAGTCGCGCGGGATGTTCAGCTGTGCAGGGCCCATCTCGAGCATTGCGCGGTCGAAGCAGCGGCCGGCGATCTCGGCCATGCGCCGCGGATTGTTCACGTGTCCCTGGAAGCGGGTGATCTTCGAGAAAATCGGCAGCTGATCGGTCTCCTGGAACCCGCCGAGACCCATCGTCATCGAGCCTGTCTCGGGCGTGATGAACACGACCGGCGAATGCGCCCAGTACGCGGCTGCGATCGCGGTGACGAAGTTGGTGATGCCGGGGCCGTTCTGCGCGATGCAGACGCCATGGCGTCCCGAGGCGCGGGAGTAACCGTCAGCCATGTGCGCCGCGCCCTGCTCGTGCGCGACCGGTATGAAGCGGATGCCCGCGGCCGGAAAGATGTCGAGTGCATCCATGTACGCGGAGCCGACGATGCCGAACACGTCGGTCACGCCGTTGGCGGCCAGTGTCTCGACCAGGGCCTCGGAAGGAGTCATCAATCGGGGAGTGTCGGCACGCATGGCGTGCTCCTTGTATCGTGGCGACGGTTCCGCACGCCGCGGCACCGGCCGCCGGCGAGCCGCCCGTGCAGATCCGCGCGCGGGCTCGCCCCACCGCGCCGTTGGACTAAACCCGGGTCAGTGGCTGGGCTCGACGCGGCGGAGCGATCGCGCACCAGCAAAGCTCGGGCGCGCAAACACATTCTGCTGACAAGCGAGGGGTGAGTCCAGCCGTCCGCGCGACGACTGAATCCGTGCGACGCACACCTGCGATAGAAACGAAAGAGAGCGACAGTTGCCTGGCTGATCTGGCGGGGCGGCATCAACCCGGAGCGGGAGTGACCATGAACACGCACATTGCAGCCGTCCCGATCATCGCGGCCGTCCTGTTCGTCGCGGGCCATGCGCTGGATGGGCATGTCGAGGCCCGCGTCGGTGACGGCGCCAGTGCGTACGGCGCAGCATCCGTCGGAGTGTCGGCGGCAGTGCGGTCGCTCCCTGACGGACATCCAGCGGTGCCGTCCGGGTACCCGGCGCTCCCGGAGGGGCACCCCCCGGTGTCGTCCTTGCATCCGGCCCTGCCCCACGGTCATCCACCGGTTCCGCTCGCGCGTCCGGCCCTGCCAGAGGGCCATCCGCCCATTCCGTTCTCGCACCCGGCCGTTCCAGGCGGCAAGCGGGCGCTGCCGGAGGGGCACCCGCGCTGCCCGGCCCGGGGGGTCGTGCCGGCCGGGCCGCTGGAGCGCGGGCCGGGTCGACCCGTCACCGAGCCGCCGGTCCTGATCAGCATCTAACCGGATCCCGGTCGATCCTGGCCCCTGGCGGGGCACCTCGGAGCAGGGGCAGCCGCCCCGGTCGGCGCTCAAAACTGAGCCGTACGGCGCCAAAATAGCTCGATCTTCCTCTAATTTCATCAAAATGAGGCGCAATTAGAATGGCTGTCACAACTCAGTAACAATACTGTTGCTGCGCTGCAGCAATATTCTGAGACAATGTCTCCCGAGCGTAGGGCTATCGCCCGACCCGTAACGGAGACAACATGCTTTTCGGAAAATCATTCTTCCTGTCGGCAGCCATCACCGGACTGGTCGTCGCACTGCTCATGGTCTTCGCCTCGCTCGGCAACGCCTTGCTGCAGGTCGAGACCTTTGCATTCTGAGGGGTCCAGGTGACGCTTTACACACACGTACCCGAGGCCACCCGCGGGCCTGCGCCGTCGGCCTATCCGGCCTCGCTCGCGACGCGGGTCCGGCTGGCCGACGGCCGGGAACTGACGCTGCGGCCGATACGCCCCGGGGACATCCAGGCCGAGTGGGATTTCGTGCACCGCTTGTCCCCGGACTCCCGGTACTTCCGGTTCATGGCCCCCGTCAAGGAGCTGACACGGGACATGCTCCGCCGGTTCACCGAGATCGACTACACGCGCGAAATGGCGCTGGTCGCAATGGCGGAGACGCCGCAGGGGGCGCGCCAGGTCGGCGTCGCGCGCTACTCCATGCTGCCGGAATCGCGGAGCTGTGAATTCGCCATCGTCGTCGACGACGAGTGGCGGGGCACCGGCCTTGCCCGTGCGCTGATGGACGCGCTCGTCAAGGTGGCCCGGGAACACCACCACCTCGAGACCATGACCGGCGTGACGCTGGCCGAGAACCGGCGCATGGTCGGTCTCGCGAAGTCACTGGGCTTCGATGTACGGATGGATCCCGAAGACGCCCATCTGGTCCTGATGCAACGCGATCTACGGGG
>DATIRA010000219.1:0-15479 GCA_035470225.1 Steroidobacteraceae bacterium
CGAGGGAAGCGTCGGTCCGGGCCAGTGCGTGCGGATCATGACCGGCGCGACGCTGCCCGAGGGCACCGATACCGTGGTGATGCAGGAGCATGTCACGGCCGCGGACGGCCAGGCGGCGATCGGCGCCGGCCACAAGCCGGGCCAGAACGTGCGCGAGGCCGGCGAGGACATCCGCAGCGGTGAACTCGCGGTCGCCGCCGGAACATTGCTGAGTCCTGCCCACCTGGGCCTGCTCGCTTCGCTCGGCGTCGGCAAGGTCGACGTGTTCAGGCGTCCGAGGGTGGCGATCTTCTCGACCGGTGACGAGCTGCGCGGAATAGGCGAAGAACTCGCCCCAGGCCAGATCTACGACAGCAACCGTTACAGCCTGAATGGCATGCTGTCGCGGCTCGGCCTGGAGGTGCTGGATCTCGGCGTGGTCAGGGACCGGCGTGAGGATACGCGCCGTGCCTTCGAGGACGCGGCCTCCCGGGCAGACGCGATCGTCACCTCGGGAGGCGTCTCGGTCGGCGAAGCCGACTACGTCACGGAGACGCTCGAGCGCTACGGCAAGATCGATTTCTGGAAGGTGGCGATGAAACCGGGCAAGCCGATCGCCTTCGGTCGCGTCCAGCAGGCTTATTTCTTCGGCCTGCCGGGCAATCCTGTCTCGGTGATGGTGACCTTCTACCAGCTGGTGCAGCCCGCGCTTCGCGCGCTGACCGGCGAGTCCGGTGCTGCGCCGCCGGTGCTGCTGCGTGCCACCTGCCGTTCGAAGCTGCGCAAGAAGCCGGGCCGACTCGAGTTCCAGCGCGGTGTGCTCGAGCGCGACGCGTCGGGCGCATATCAAGTGCGCAGCACCGGGCACCAGGGCGCCGGCGTGCTGCGCTCGATGGGCGAGGCGAACTGTTTCATTATCCTGCCGCGCGACCATGGCACCGTCGAGCCGGGAACCGAGGTCGACGTGCAACCGTTCGCCGGACTGGTCTAGAAGTAACTGCCGGCGACCGAGAGGAGCAGACGCATGTCCTATGCGCATGGTGGCGAAGAACGCGCTTTCCAGCCGATCAGCATCGCCGTGCTGACGGTGTCGGACTCGCGGGACGAGCAAAGCGACAAGTCCGGAAGGCTGCTCGCAGAAAGACTGACCTCTGCGGGCCATCGGCTCGCGGAAAAGCGCATCGTGCCGGACGACGTCTACCAGATACGTGCGGTCGTCTCGGGATGGATAGCCGACCCGGACGTCAATGCGATCATCACGACGGGCGGCACCGGCGTGACCGGTCGCGACGGTACGCCCGAGGCCGTCCAGCCGTTGCTGGACAAGACGATCGACGGTTTCGGCGAGATGTTCCGCTATGTCTCCCACGCGCAGATCAAGACCTCGACGCTGCAGTCGCGGGCACTCGCGGGCGTGGCGAACGGCACCTACGTCTTCTGCGTGCCGGGCTCCTCCGGCGCCTGCGCAACCGCGTGGGACGAGCTGATCGCGGCGCAACTCGATTACCGCACCCGGCCCTGCAACCTCGTCGAACTGATGCCGAGGTTGAAGGAACGATGAGGTTGCACGGACGGTCCCTGCGTACCGCGACATGCTGATCGTAGGTACCGAGAAGGGCCTATTCCGCCTGCACGAGGACGCTGGCAGCGGGCGCTGGCGGCTCACGGGTCCCCAGCTCGCCGGATACAGGATCCTGCACGTTACAGCGACGCCCGGTCAGCCCGGCGAGCTGCTGGCGGCCAGTGATCACGCGGTGTGGGGTTCGCACATCTACCGCAGCGGCAACGGCGGCGAAACCTGGGACAGCCTCGATGCGGTCCCGCAGCATCCGCAGGGCAGGCACGCAAGCACGCTCAAGTCGATCTGGCAGCTCGCCTGGTCCGCGGACGGCCGCCGCCTCTACGCCGGCATCGACCCGGCCGGGTTGTTCCTCAGCGAGGACCGCGGCCTAAGCTGGCAGGACATGCCCTCGCTGAACGAACACGACACACGGCGCAGCTGGGAGCCCTCACGCGGACTCTTCGCGATGCACTCGATATGCATCGACCGGGGCGATCCGCGGCGAATGCTGGTGTCGATATCCGCGGGTGGCACCTATTGCAGCGAGGACGGCGGCGCGAGCTGGGAGCCGGCGAACGTCGGCGTGCGAGCGTCCAACCTGCCCGATCCTTACCCCGAGACCGGCCACAACGTTCATCGCGTCGTGATGCACCCGGCGGACGGGCGTCGGGTCTATCGCCAGTGTTACAGCGGCACCTACCGCAGCGACGACGGCGGCCACCGATGGACCGAGATCACGCGCGGCCTGCCGAGCGACTTCGGCTACGCGATCGCCTGCGATCCGGCCGACCCGGACACGGTCTTCCAGATCCCGGAAATGAGTTCGCACATGCGCACGACCGTGGACGGCAGGCTCCGCGTCTACCGAAGTCGCGACGCCGGGCTCAGCTGGGAGTCCGCGTCCGGCGGACTGCCGCAGCAGCACGTCTACGTCACGGTCCTGCGGGAGGCGATGGACACGGACGAGCAGCGACCCGGGCGCATCGCGTTCGGAACCTCGTCCGGTCACCTGTTCGTCAGTCGCAAAGCGGGTGACCGCTGGGAGGCGGCAGCGGAGTTCCTGCCGCGAATCCTCTGCGTGCACTTCGTGCCCGACTGACGGGCAGCGAATGCCACGCGAGGGCTCCCTGCTGGATCTGCTCGATGCCCGCGCCGGCATCGTCTGTGCGGTCGGGGCCGGCGGCAAGAAGAGCCTGCTCAGGCACCTCGCGACCACGCATCCCGGCCGCGTAGCGATCACCTCGACCGTTTTCACGACCTACTTCCAGGAGCAGCTGGGCTTTTCGGTCGTGGTCGAGGACGATGAGCGGCTGCCGTCAGCCGTCGCGGCGGTCGAGCCGGGCCGCAGCGTCGCCTACGCCTGTCCGACCAGCACACCGGCGCGTCGCGCCGGTGTCGATCCGGCGACGATCGAGCGGATACACCGCGAGGGCGGTTTTGCAGCGACCTTCGTCAAGGCGGACGGTGCCCGGATGCGCCTCGTCAAGGCGCCGGCCGGGAACGAGCCGATGCTGGTGCCGGGAACGACGACAGTCGTGCCGATCCTCTCGGCGCTCGCGATCGGCGAACCACTGACGAGCCGGCTCGCGCACCGGCTCGAGTGTTGCGAGCGCGTCGCAGATCTTCGCGAAAACGAGCCGATTCAACCGGCACAGCTCGCGAGACTGCTGGCGAGTCCTCAGGGGCTGATGAAGGCCACCGAGGGACTCCGGGTCGTGCCGCTGATCAACATGGTCGACGACGCCGGGCGCGAGAAGCTGGCCCGCACTGCGGCCGAGATCGCGCTCGAATCCTCGGACCGGATCGAGCGCGTCGTGCTGGCCTGCCTCGCCCGGACCGCGGACCCACTGGTCGCGGTGATCGAGCGCTGAGAGCGGGCAGCGGCGCCGCGCGATGCCCGCCGACGACTACAATGCGGGCATGTCCGAAATCACGGTCAGGATCCCGGCGGCACTGCGAGAGTTCACGGCGGGCGAGACTGAGTTGCGCGTGGCGGCGACGACGGTTCGCGAGGCGCTCGAGGTGGCCTGCGAACTGCACCCGCGGCTGCTGCAGCGGCTCACTACCTCGGACGGCGAACTTCGGCCGTTCGTGAACGTGTTCGTCGGGCGCGTCAACGTACGCGATCTCCAGGGCCTCGCGACGACGCTGCACGGAGAGGAGATCCTGAGCATCCTCCCCGCGGTCGCGGGCGGCTGAAATCGAACAGGCAGGCTGCGTCAGGCAGGCGGCGAAGCCCGCCGGCCCGGCAGCGGTCTCAGAGCTTCTCCAGCAGGCGTTCGTAGATCTCGTAGTCGTTCATCGAGAAGCAACAGAAGATCACTTTCTCTATCGAGCTCGGCCTCCCGGTGAACTCCCGTACTGACTCGATCGCCACCTGCGCAGCGAGCTCGGTCGGATAGCCGTAGGCGCCGGTGCTGATCGAGGGGAACGCGATACTGCCGAGCCCGTGCTCGGCCGCGAGCGCGAGCGAGCGGGAGTAGCACGACGCGAGCAGACGGGGTTCGTCGTGGGTGCCGCCGCGCCACACCGGCCCCACGGTATGGATGACGTGGCGCGCCGGCAGCGAGTGGCCACCGGTCATCTTCGCGTCGCCGGTCGCGCAGCCACCGAGCCCGCGGCACTCCTCGAGCAGGCCGGGCCCCGCGCGTCGATGAATGGCGCCATCCACGCCACCGCCACCGAGCAGCTCCCGGTTGGCCGCGTTGACGATAGCATCCACGTCGAGCGTCGTGATGTCGCCCATGACGGCCGTGATCTCTGCTTCAGCCATGTCGATCTCCGTTGCAGCTTCCACGCGTCAGCGGTAACGCCCAGCGGTTATGCTACCGACTGGCGTGCCCGACGGCGAACCGCGGCCGATGAGGATCGATTGAACACGAGGATCGCAACGCTGGTGCTCGGCCCGGTGGCCGGGGCCCTGCTCGGACTCGCGCTCGCGGCGTCAGGACTCGATCCGAAGATCTGCTGGACTGCAGCGATCACGTTGACGACCGCGGTCTGGTGGGTGTTCGAGAGCATCCCGATCCCGGCAGCCTCGCTGCTCCCGTTCGCCGCCTTCCCGCTCGCCGGCGTGCTGACGCACCAGCAGGCGGCAGCAGCGCTCGGCAACACGGTGATCCTGCTGCTGATGGCGGCCTTCATGCTCTCGAAGGCGATCGAGAAATCCGGGCTGCATGAGCGCTTCGCGCTGGGCATGATCCGGCTGGTGGGCGGCAACGGCGGCGCGCGCCTGGTGCTGGCTTTCATGTTGACGGCGGCGCTGATATCGATGTGGATCTCGAACTCCGCCACGGCGCTGATGCTGACTCCGATGGCGCTGGCGCTGCTGCGTCGCAGCCGCGACCCGCGCCTCGCGACGCCGCTGCTGCTCGGCATCGCATATGGCGCGTCGATCGGTGGCACCGGGACGCTGATCGGCACGCCGCCCAACGTCATATTCGCAGGAGTCTTCGAACAGGCGACCGGCTCGGAGTACGGCTTTCTGCGCTGGATGCAGACGGGGCTACTCGTCGTGGCGCTCGCGATACCGGCCGCGGCGGCCTGGCTCACGCGCGGGCTACGCAACGCCGAGCCATTGGAGATCATGCGTGCTGGCCCGTGGCGCAGCCCCGAGAGCCGGGTGCTGCTGGTCTTCGGCCTGACGATACTGGCGTGGATCACGCGCTCGGACCCATACGGCGGGTGGTCCGCTGCGCTCGGCATCACCGGCGCCGCGGACTCCACCGTTGCGCTGGCAGCCGTCGTCGTGATGTTCCTGGTCCCGGACGGCGAACGCGGACGGCTGCTCGACTGGGAGACGGCCGTCCAGATACCCTGGGGCATGCTGCTGCTGTTCGCGGGCGGCATATGCATCGCCACCGCGTTCACCCAGAGCGGGCTCGCGCAGCTGATCGGCGACGGCCTTGCCGGCCTGTCGGTCCTGCCACCTTTCCTGCTGGTGCTGGCGATCTGTGTCAGCGTGACGTTCCTGACCGAGATCACCTCAAACACGGCCACGGCCACGCTGCTGATGCCGGTGCTGGCGGCCGCAGCGATCGGTGTCGAGGTGCCGCCGCAACTGCTGATGATTCCCGCTGCCATCTCCGCTTCCTGCGCCTTCATGCTGCCGGTTGCCACCGCTCCGAATGCGATCGTTTACGCGACCGACAAGCTCACGATCGCGCGCATGGCCCGGGAGGGCCTCGCGCTGAACCTGATCATCGCTGCAATCGTCGCCTCGGTCTGCTACTTCACCGTCACCTGAAGCCACTGGTACGCGCGTCCGCTCGAACGCCCGTCCAGTAGTACGTATGGCCGCCCATCGCGGGCGGTGATATTGAAGTCCTGCGAGGGACAAGCGTCATGCCTCAGCCGCAAGCGCAACAGCGCGGCACGTCCGACCGGCCTGCGACGGACGGCGAAATCGGGACGCCCGCGCACGCACAGACTTCTGCCGAAGCGCTGGCCTTGCTGCGCAGCCGGCCGGAGGGATTGCGGCCGGAAGAAGCAGTCGAGCGGCTCGCCCGCTACGGCAGCAACGCGCTACCGCGCGCCCCGCCCCGCCGCCTGGCCGCAATCTTCTGGGGACAGTTCAAGAGTCCCCTGATCTACGTGCTGCTGTTTGCCGCGGTCCTCTCGCTCGGTCTGGAGGAGTACACCGACGCGGCCTTCATCGCCGGCGTGCTGCTTGTCAATGCGCTGATCGGCACCGCGCAGGAATTCGGCGCGCAACGCTCAGCAGAGTCGCTCAGCAAGCTGGTGACCTCGCGAGCCACCGTCAAACGCGCCGGTGAAGTCCGCGAGGTCAACGCCGAGGAACTGGTCCCGGGGGACATCGTGCTGCTCGACAGCGGCGCCAGGGTACCGGCCGACCTTCGCCTGCTCGACGTCCAGCGGCTCAGCATCGACGAATCCCTGCTGACCGGGGAGTCGGACGCGGTGAACAAGCGTCCAGAGGCGGTGCTGCCCGAGGACACCGCGACGGCCGACCGCATCAACATCGCGTTCGCCGGCACGATCGTGGGTTCCGGCCGAGGTCGTGGGCTGGTGGTCGCCACGGGCGGGCAGACCGCGCTCGGGCGCATCGCGTCCGACGTGCTCGGGCGCGACACCGGCAAGCCGCCACTGGTACTGCGCATGGAGCGCTTCACGGTCAGGATCGCGATCGCGGTAGCCGTCGCTGCGCTGTCGCTGGCGGCGGTCTCGCTGGCGAGAGGCGTACCGCTCGCGGAGATCTTCATGCTCGCGGTGGCACTCGCCGTCTCGGCGATTCCGGAGGGCTTGCCGGTAGCGCTGACAGTGGCATTGGCGGTCGGGCTGCAGCGGATGGCGCGACGCAACGTCATCGTTCGCCGCCTCGTCGCAGTGGAGGCCCTCGGCTCCTGCACCTGTATCGCCTCGGACAAGACCGGGACGCTGACCGTCAACCAGCTGACCGTGCGAGTGGTCCAGTTGCCGGACCAGCCGCCGTGGATCATCACCGGCGAAGGGCTCGTGCCCGAGGGGACCTTCGTATTGCCGGAGGGCGCGCACCGGACCAGGCACGAGCAGCAGCTCGCCGAGCTCTGCACGTCTGGCGCGCTCGCCAACGAGGCGGTGCTCGCACGGCGCGATGGGGAATGGTCCGGCCGCGGCGACACGGTGGACCTCGCCCTGCTGGTGCTGGCGCGAAAGGCGGGTCTCGCGCGAGAGCAGCTCGAAGCTCAGGCTCCGGAGCTCGCATCGATAGCCTACGAGCCTGCACTGCGCTTCTCGGCGGCATTGAACGGGCGCGAGGGCTGTACGGTCGCCAGTGTGAAAGGCGCTCTCGAGACGCTGCTGCCGATGTGCAGCCGCATGCTGAGCGCCGACGGTCCGGTTGCGATAGAGCCCGAGCAGCTCCGCGCGCAAGGCGTCGCTCTGGCCCGGGAGGGGTACCGGGTCCTCGCGCTGGCGGCCGGCGAGCTGCCGGAGGGCAGGCCGGAGAATTTCTGCCGTGAGGATCTCGCGGGGCTCACTTTCCTGGGCCTCGTCGGAATGACGGATCCGCTGCGCCCCGAGGCGCTGGCGGCCGTCGAGGCCTGCGAGGCCGCAGGCGTCGACGTGCGCATGATCACCGGCGACGATCCGGAGACTGCTCTCGCGATCGCCCGGGACCTCGGACTTGCACAGCAGCGCGAGGCAGTCGTCACCGGGCGCGAGCTGCAAGAGGCCACGGCGGACGGAGACCGCGAGTTCGATGCCCGCTGCAACCCGGCCCGTGTCTTCGCCCGCGTCGAGCCGCACCAGAAGCTCGAGATCGTGCAGTCACTGCAGCGCGGCGGACAGTTCGTCGCGGTGACCGGCGACGGCGTCAACGATGCGCCCGCGTTGCGTGCCGCGCAGGTCGGCGTCGCGATGGGCCGCAGCGGCACGGACGTGGCACGGGAGACGGCCGAGATCATCCTGACCGACGACAACTTCGCCTCGGTGGTGGCCGGCGTCGAGGAAGGCCGGATCGCCTACGGCAACATCCGCAAGGTCATCTTCCTGCTGATCTCGACCGGTGCGGCGGAGATCGTGCTGTTCATGCTGGCCGTCATCGCGGGCCTGCCGCTACCGCTGCTGGCGGTGCAGCTGCTGTGGCTCAACCTGGTGACGAACGGCATCCAGGACGTCGCACTGGCGTTCGAGCCCGGCGAGGGCGATGAGCTGCGGCGACCGCCCCGGCCGCCGAACGAGTCCATATTCAACCGGATCATGATCGAGCGCGTATCGATCTCGGCCCTGGTCATGGGCGTGATCGCTTTCCTGTATTTCCAGCACGCACTGGCGACAGGCCAGGGTGTCGAAGAGGCGCGCAACTCGACGCTGCTGCTGATGGTGCTGTTCGAAAACATGCAGGCCTTCAACAGCCGCTCCGAGACGAAGTCGATATTCGTGCACAACCCTCTGCGCAACAAGATACTTCTGTTCGGCACCGTGATCGCCCAGCTGGTGCACATCGGCGCGATGTACACACCGGGCCTCAGCGAAGTGCTGGGCGTCGCTCCAGTCTCGCTGGATCACTGGCTGGAGCTGTTGCTGCTGGCTTTCAGCCTGGTGGCCGTGATGGAGCTGCAGAAGCTGCTCACGCGCAGGCGCACGCTCCGGGAGAAAACCTTCCCGGCCATCTGACCGCCCGGCATGGCCGCGGCCGCGGCCGCGAAGACTCTCCACGGTGCCACCGGGCCTCAGGACTACGGGACCAGCCGCTTTCTGATGCTGAGCTCGCCCATCAACGTCTTGTGGACCGGGCAGCGGCCGGCGACTGCGAGTAGTCGCTGCCGCTGCGCTTCCGACAGCTCGCCCTGCAGCTCGATTCCGACGTCGATCACCTCTAGACGCCGGTCCTCGGCATCGAAGTCCTCTGCGTCCTCGATGTGCACGTGCTTGTGGCGCAGGCGCACCCGGATGTCGTCGAGCGGCAACTCGTCGTGGTTGGCGAACATCCGCAACGTCATCGAGGTACAGGCCCCCAGCGCCATCAGCAGCAATCCGTAGGGACTGGGACCGAGGTCCGTGCCGCCATAGGCGGCCGGCTCGTCGGCCATCCAGCGGTGGTGCGTCGTGAACAGGCCGCGCAGGAAGCGGCGGTCGAGTTCGGTCACGACGACTTCATGCGGACCCACGGCCGGCGCGCTTCCGTAGCGATCCTCCGCCTGCTCAGCGTGCAGGCCGAGGTAACGACTCGCCCAGGCCGCCAGCGTCAGCGCGACGTATTCCGCATCGTCGGCATCGAGCAGCAGGTGGTCGGCGTCGTCCAGCGAGATGAAGCTCTTCGGATGTCCTGCGGACTGGTAGATCCTCGCTGCGTCGTCGATCGGAACGATCTCGTCGGTCGGCGAGTGGAACACGAGCAGCGCCTTCCGCGGCGCAACGACATCGGACCGCGCCGGCGCGCCGATCGTAGCGACGGCCTGGACTTCCGGCAGCTGTGCCGCGGCGTCGAGCACGACCGCACCGCCGAAGCTGTGCCCCACCAGTAGCCGCGGCGGGCGGTAGTCCCGGGCAAGCTTTTCAGCCGCGGCGAGCAGGTCGGCCACGCTGGAGGAGAAATCGGTCGCGGACAGTTCGCCCTCGCTCTGTCCGACGCCGGTGAAGTCGAAGCGCAGCACGGCGATGCCGCGGCTCGCCAGCGCCCGGCTGATGCGCGTCGCAGCCTTGCTGTCCTTGCCGCAGCTGAAACAGTGTGCAAACAGCGCATAACAGGCGATCGGCGTGTTCTCGGCAGGCGTGTCGAGCAGTCCGGCGAGCTTGCGGCCTGCGGCATTCTCGAATTCGAGCTTGATCCTCGGCATCTCGCTTCCCCGGCCGATTCTGCGACGGCGGTTGCTGACCCGGGCAAGTTAGCATGGGACCGGGCCTACCAGCCTCCGCCTCCCCCGCCTCCACCGCCACCTCCCGATGAACCGCCGCCCCCGCTGCCGGAACTCGAGCCGGGCGCCGTCGATGCCGAGGAGATGGCCCCCTCCAGCGAGTCGCCGAAAGACCCCGAAAAGTCCCCGAGGCGCCTCGAGTCCCAGCGGTCGCCGTGATACCAGTCGGGTTGCGCTTCCGGCGCCAGCGTCGCGAATACTCCCGCGAACCGCTCGGCCCATCGCTGCTCGACACCAAGTGCCAGTGCCGCGGGCAGGTTCCGCTCGAAAAGCCGCGGCGTAAGCGGAGGCGCGTCGACGAGGCGCAGCTCGTCACCCTCGGCAACGTCGAGAAACAGTCGATAACCCTCGATGCGGTCCATTGCGGCACGCCCCGAGACGGTCGGCGCCTTCAGGAGTCGGCCGAAGGGCAGATTGATCAGAAGGGCCACGACTGTCGCCCCAAGCGTGAACCAGCCGGGACGGGTACCGAACAGCCAGCCCACCGAATACGCCGCCCGCGCGAGTGGCAATCCGACACCGACGCCGATGACGACCAGGCTCAGCAGGATCCCGAGCGCGTGCCAGCCGCCGTTCACCCGGAAAAACGATGGCATGAATCTGGTCTTCAGAGACTCCTCGTGAGCCGCCTTGGCGGCTCGCAGGATCGCGTGATTCTCGTTCTTCAGCTCCAGCCGTGAGTCGCCCGAGAACAGCTTCTCGAGCAGCACCCGCTCATCCGGCGCTGGCGCCTCCCCGCCGTCGCGGCCACTGCGCTCGAGCACGAATTCGCTCGCGCGTCCAAGAAACCCCGATGAGGTCTGTTCTATCCGCAGCCAGCCCTTCACGGCCAGCGCCAGCACCGCCGCAGCGAAGCAGCGGTCGTCGTAACCCATCTCGCGCAGGTAGCGGATCGAGGCCGCAGACTGGCCCTGGGGCATCTCGTAGATCGGCGCTGGCGCACGGCCGGGCGGGTCGCGACCGACCCTGTTCCATGCGAACAGGTAATAGCCGACCAGTGCGAACAATCCGAGCCCGGCAGCCAGCGCCGGCCAGGCATCCCGCGACAGGTACCCGAGCCGCGCGACGGAGCCGGGCGGCGCAACGAATCCCTTGGGCCATGTCGCGACGATGGTCAGCCCCTCACGGGCGGCCAGTGCCTGTGTCGTCGCAAAGCGCGGCACGCCGTCGTCCACGCTGGCAACCCAGTCGCGGCCCCGCGCGCCGAACGGTCCGGTGTAGGCCTCGACGCCGATGGACGGCGACGGCACGCCCGGCGGCAGCACGACGCTCGCGCTGGCCTGGTCGATCGGCAGGTCCCAGCCGTTGCCTGTGACGTTCCAGTAGAGTTCGTCGTGATCGGCGTAGAGCCCGAGTTGCCGATCACTGCGATACGAAATCCGGTAGGTGTATTCGCCCGGCTGCAGGAATATCTCCGGATCCCCGGCGTACAGCCGCACGCCATTCGCCCGCTGCTCGCTGTGGTGCGGTTCGGGACGACCATCGCGCGTCAGCTCGAGCAACTCGAAGCCGGTCACGACCCGTCGCCCGCTCCTGTCCTGGTACACGGTCGGGAAATCCCTGTAGATACCGCGCCGGATGCGCTGGCCCTCGGCCCGGACGCGGATCGTCTCGACGACCTCGATCGCGCTGTCCGGGAGGACCCGGATGTCGCTGTGGTACGAAAGGATGCGCTCCTCGGCAGTCGCTACCGACGCGGCCAGAAGTGCCAGCAGCAGGTACAGCGCGCGCATCACGGAGCCTTCTCCGCGCTTCCGCCGGCATGTCGGTCCGCATCGAAGTACTCGGCCGGATGGAACGAAAACAACCTCGCCACGATCGCATCCGGGATCGAGTCGATGCGCGTGTTCAGGTTGTTCACCGCGCCATTGTAGTAGCGGCGGGAGTACTGGATCTGGTTCTCGATCTCGCTGAGCTCGCGCTGCAGCTCGAGGAACCCCTCGCTCGCCTTCAGCTCCGGATAGGACTCGACCAGCACGAGCAGCCGTTGGAGCCCGGCAGCCAGCTCGTGCTCGATGCGGCCAAGTGCGGCCGGCGACTGCTCGCGGATGCCCTCGGCGCGCAGCTCGGTCACGCGCAAGAGCAGTCCGCTTTCGTAGGCGGCATGGCGTTTCACGACCTCGACGAGCTTGGGCACCAGGTCGTGGCGCCGGGCCAGCTGCACGCCGACGTCACTCCAGGCCTGGGCCACTCGATGACGGTCGCGCACCAGCAGGTTGAAGATCACGATGCCCCAGGCACCGAGCGCCAGCACCAGGATTACCGGGATCCAGCTCATCTCGTGATCATATGAGAGCGGGCCCGGCTGCGCACTGGAAGCTGCCGTGAGGCGTACCTGCGATAGACTGGCACCGGCGGGCGTGTCGGTAGCATGCTCGCAGCGGGGACCGCGAGGCCGGGTGCGAAGACCGGCGACTCTCTCGAATCGCGCCCCGAATGGAGCACGCTGATGATGACACTGGCAGAGACGATCCCGTCACCGATTCGCAGGCTGCTGCTCGATGCAGCCGCGGTCCCTCGCGATCTGTCCTCGGTGACGACGATCGCGACGCGTCAGGAGACCGATCCGGAGGCCGTAGGCATGAGCCGACCGGGCGTCGAGTCGATCTGGCAGGCCGTCGAGCGTGTCTACGCGACGGGCATGCATCCGGGCATTTCTCTGGTCGTGCGGCGTCACGGAAAGGTCGTGCTGAAGCGCGCGATCGGTCATGCGTCCGGAAACGGACCGGGTGATGCGGCCGACGTGCCGGTGCTGATGACACCGGACACGCCGGTGTGCCTGTACTCCGCCAGCAAGGCCATCGCCGCGATGACCGTGCACCTGCTCTCGGAGCGCAAGCAACTGAGCCTGCTCGACCCGGTGAGCCACTACATCCCGGCCTTCGGGCAGAACGGCAAGCGCGACATCACGATCTAC
Organism: Steroidobacteraceae bacterium; assembly: GCA_035470225.1. Taxonomy (GTDB): domain Bacteria; phylum Pseudomonadota; class Gammaproteobacteria; order Steroidobacterales; family Steroidobacteraceae; genus DATIRA01. The sequence goes on from DATIRA010000219.1 coordinate 12,815, forward strand.
CAGCTGCTGTGTCACAAGGCCGGAATACCGACGATTCCGCTGGAGGACGAGCTCGACGTCGCGGAACTGCTGCTCGACCAGCAGGAGGTGCTGCGGCGCATCTACGCGGCGGCTCCGGAGAAGCCCGGCCACCACCATGCCTACCACGCGCTCACCGCCGGCTTCGTGATCGCAGGCCTGGTCGAGAAGGTCTCGGGACAGGGCTTCCGCGAGTTCTTCAAGCAGCATATTTCGGGCCCGCTGGGACTGAAGAGCCTCGATTTCGGCGTACGCGGACGCGCCTTCGCGCGGCTGGCCCGCAATTACGTGTCGGGCTTCCGCTACGGGGGAGCCGTGAATGCCTACCTGCGCCGCGCAATCGGCACGACGCTCGAGAAGGCGACCGAGATTTCCAACGATCCGCGCTTCTACCGTGCGGTGATCCCGGCCGGCAACGGGGTCGCGACGGCCGACGACAGCGGCAGGTTCTTCCAGTGCCTGCTCGACGGAGGGCAGCTCGACGGCACGCGTGCCTTCAAGCCGCTCACGGTCCGGCGTGCCATCGCGGAAGTGGGCAAGCCCGAGGTCGACCGCTCGCTGCTGGTGCCGCTCAGGTACTCGGCAGGAATGATGCTGGGTGCGAAGCCGTTCGGGCTCTATGGTCCGGACACGTCGCGGGCATTCGGCCACCTCGGATTCGCGAACAACTTCGTATGGGCCGATCCCGAGCGAGCGACCTCGGTCTCGCTGCTGGCCACGGGCAAAGTGATTCTCGGCCTGCATGCGCCTTATCTGGTGGCGCTGCTCTGCGCGGTGTCCCGGCACTGCCCGAAGCTGTCCGAGCACGAGCAGCAGCGGCATCTCGAGGCCGCGGGAATGTGCTGATGCGGCGCCGCGCCCCGGGATCCACGCTGCTGCTTGGCGCCCTGGCCATCTCTTTTGGAGGGCCCCTCATGGCCATGGAACTGACTTCGCCGAGTTTCAACGATCGCGGCGAGATTCCCGCCCGCCATACCTGCGAAGGCGAGGATTCCTCGCCTGCGCTCGCCTGGCGAGAGCTGCCCGGCGGTACGAAATCCCTGGCGTTGATCGTGGACGACCCGGACGCGCCGGACCCCCGCGCGCCGAAGATGACCTGGGTACACTGGGTGCTGTACAACCTGCCGCCGCAAGCCGCAGGACTGCCGGAGGACGTGAGTTCCCGGGCGCTGCCGGAGGGCACCGGCGCGGGCATCAACGACTGGAAGCGCACCGGATACGGTGGCCCTTGTCCGCCAATCGGTCGTCACCGGTATTTCCACAAGCTCTACGCGCTCGACACGGTCCTCGAGGGCCTCGATCGACCCACCAAGGCTCAGCTCGAGGCCGCAATGGAAGGTCACGTGCTGGGCATGGCCGAACTGGTCGGCACCTACGAGAAGAAACGCCGCTGAGCGGTCACGCTGTGTGCGGGCGCAGCCGGGATTGGCTTCCGGCGGTCCGAAGCCGCTATCCTGCCCGCACCGTCGAACGCAGAGGACAGCGCATTGGCAACAGGTTCACGCGAGGCCTTTGGCTCACGGGCAGGCTTCATTCTCGCGGCTGCCGGCAGCGCGGTCGGCCTCGGCAACATGTGGCGCTTCTCTTACCAGGCGTCCGAGGGCGGCGGAGCCGCATTCGTGCTGCTGTACATCGGCATGACGATCATTCTCGGCATTCCGCTGATGCTCGCGGAGTTCGGCATCGGCCGCCGCGGCCAGCTCGCCCCGATCGGCTCGCTGCGCAAGCTGGGCGGGGCGGCCTGGGGTCGCGTCGGCTACATCTTCGTTGCCGCGGGCCTGCTGATCCTCGCCTACTACTCGGTGATCGCGGGCTGGACCATCCGCTACGCGATCGAGTCGGCGATCGGCGGATTCAGCAGGGACGCGGGCGCGCACTTTGGCGAGGTTTCCTCGGGAATGGACGCGCTCGCCTTCCACCTGGGCTTCATGGCCGTGACGATTCTGGTCGTGATGGCCGGGATCAAGGGCGGCATCGAGCGCGCCTCGCTGATCCTGATGCCGGTGCTGTTCTTCATCGTGCTCGGCCTCGCGGTCTGGGCGACAACGCTGGACGGCGCGCGCGAGGGCTACACGGTGTACCTGATGCCCGACCTGGACGAGCTGATGAACCCGAAGGTCTGGCGTGCAGCCGCATCGCAGGCCTTCTTCTCGCTCAGTCTGGGCATGGGCGCGATGCTGACGTTCGCCTCCTATCTTCACGCTGACCAGGACATGCCCGAGTCAGGCTTTATCATCGCGTTCACAGACTTCGGGGTCGCGTTCGTCGCCGGCCTGCTGGTGTTCCCGGTGATCTACTCGCTGGGCCTGCAGGGTACGGTGGGCGAAAGCACGGTCGGAGCGCTGTTCATCGCGCTGCCCAGCGCTTTCGATGCGATGGGACTCGCCGGTCACGTCGTCGGCGTGTTCTTCTTCATCGCGCTCGCGGTCGGAGCGCTCACCTCGGCCATCTCGCTGCTCGAGGTCGTCACCGCGTCGACGATCGACGAGTTCGGCATCTCCAGGCACAAGGCCGCGCTGATCACCGGCCTGCTGATCACGGCGCTAGGCGTGTTGCCGGCCCTGAGCACCGACCTGCTGGGCCTGATGGACAAGATTGCCGGAGAGCTGCTGCTGGTGGCCGGTGCGCTGGCCACGGCCATCCTGGC
>DATIRA010000220.1:0-15109 GCA_035470225.1 Steroidobacteraceae bacterium
AAGGGTCCGCTCGTCTGGCACCGGGACACGCTCGAGCTCGTGTGCCGGGCCGACCGGCTCGCCTATCCGGTGCGGGACGACATCCCGGTGATGCTGGAGGAGGAGGCGAGGAAGCTCGGCTCCGAGGATCCGCTGCTGAAGGGCTGAGCTTGCGCTTCCACGTCGTCATTCCTGCGCGTTTCGCCTCGACGCGTCTGCCGGGCAAGCCATTGCTCGACATCGGTGGTCGCAGCATGATCCAGCGCGTGCTGGAGCAGGCCTGCGCGAGCTCGGCGGACGAGGTGCTGGTGGCGACCGACGACGCGCGAATCGCCGCCGCCGTCAGCGACCCGCGCGCACGGGGCACCCCGGCAGCGATGCTCACCGACCCGGAGCTGCCGTCGGGCACCGACCGTGTCGCCGCGGTGGCGGTCGCTCGTGGCTGGAGCGATGACGCGATCGTCGTCAACGTGCAAGGCGACGAGCCGTTCCTGCCTCCGGCGCTGGTGGACCAGGTCGCGGCCACGCTTGCGGCCGAGGCGAGCGCCGGGCTCGCCACGCTCGCCGAGCCGATTCGCAAGCTGGCCGAATTCATGAACCCGAACGTCGTCAAGGTCGTCGTCGCGACCGACGGGACGGCGCTCTACTTCAGTCGGGCACCGGTCCCATGGAGCCGCGATGGCGCGCCGGAGGGGATCGGGAGCCAGTCGGATTTCTACGCGGGATTGCGGCACATCGGCATTTATGCCTACCGGGTCGGCGTGCTGAAACGCCTCACTGCGCTGCAGCCCTCGCGGCTCGAGCAGATCGAGCGGTTGGAGCAGCTGCGCGCGCTGGAGAACGGCATCCGCATCGCCGTGGCCAGCTGCAGCACCGATCCCGGCTTTGGTGTCGACACGACGGCCGACCTCGAGCGGGCGAGGCAACACGCGGCGCTGGTCGGCTGAGGCTGGCGCGAAGGGGACAACGGGATGGACCAGGTACTGACTGAAGCCTTCGGCGTGACGATCACGCCCTGGAAGCTCGTGGGCTACCTCGGCGTAGTGCTGTTCGCGGGCCGCTGGTTCGTGCAGATGGCCTACTCGCGGATCTACCGCAGGCCCGTGCTGCCGACGGTGTTCTGGGTGATGAGCATTTCCGGCAGCCTGCTGCTGCTCACTTACTTCACTTTCGGCAAGAACGACTCGGTAGGCATCCTGTCCAACCTTTTTCCCGCCTTCGTGGCGGGTTACAACCTGTTTCTCGACCTGAGCCATCGCCGCCGGACGCGCGGGCCGGGTGAGGCCGGAACGTCGTAGCGAGCGACCGTCAGCTGCGTTGCCGGCGGGCCGGGACGCGCGGCGGGCGCCCCGATCCGAGCCGCAGGGTTCGCCTGCCGCCGTGCAGCGCGCTGATCTCGTCCGGGCGCAGCCGACGCCATTTCCCCGCCGCGAGCGTGCCTAGCCCGATATGCATGATCCGGATCCGCTGCAGCCGCCGCACCGTGTAGCCGAAGTGCTCGCACATGCGCCGGATCTGGCGGTTCAGTCCCTGCGTCAGAATGATGTGAAACGTGTTGCGGCCGACCTGCCGGAGCCGGCAGGGCTTGGTCACCTTGCCGAGCACCGGCACGCCCTGCGCCATCCCCTCCAGAAACTCAGCAGTCAGCGGGCGGTCTACGCTCACGACGTACTCTTTCTCGTGCTCGTTCTGCGAGCGCAGGATCGTGTTGACGACGTCGCCGTCGTTGGTGAGCAGGATCAGCCCCTCCGAGTCCTTGTCGAGGCGGCCGACCGGAAAGATCCGCTCGTGGTAGCCGACGAAGTCCACGATGTTGCCCGGCACCGAACGGTTGGTCGTGCACTCGATGCCCACCGGCTTGTTGAGCGCGAGGTAGACGCGCTCGGGACGGGCGCGCAGCAGCTCGCCGTCGACCCGCACCTCGTCGCCTGCAGCGATCCGGGTGCCGAGCACCGCAGTGACGCCGTTGACGCTGATGCGTCCGGCCGCGATCCACTCGTCCGCTTCGCGCCTCGAGCATAGGCCGGCTTCGCTGATGTACTTATTGATGCGCACGGCCGGATTCTGGCACCGGCGGGCCGTCGGGCGAAACCGGCGCTGGCACCGCCGGGCCCGGGACTTGTAAGCTGGATGGCAACGCGGGACCGCCTGCGGGGAGCGCGAATGCACGAAGACGTCACCGATCATGCCGCGGCGCTGCAGCAGTACCTGCACGGCCGCATACCGATCTCCGCCGCGATGGGCGTACGGGTGCTCGCGGCCTCGCCGGATGAGGTCGTGCTGTCGGCGCCGATCGAACCCAACGTCAATCATCGCGAAACGGTGTTCGGTGGCAGCGCGGCGGCGGTGGCGACGCTGGCCGCCTGGTCGGTGCTGCACCTCGCGCTGCAGGCGCAGGGCCGGCAGGTGCGCCTGGTGATCCAGCGCAGCGAGATGGACTTCGAACGGCCCATCCCCGGCGGGTTTACTGCGACGGCCTCGCGGCCCCCGGCGGCGGACTGGTCACGATTCGAGCAGTCGCTGTCGCGCAGGAACAAGGCGCGGATCTCCGTCCGTTCCGAGCTCTGGATCGATCAGCAGAGAGTCGGGTCGTTCGCGGGCGACTTCGTCGCGATCGCCTGAGCCGGGCCGGTTTCAGCCGCCGGCCAGGCGGGCCTTGAAGCCGCGCCGCGTCAGCTCCGCGACGATCTGTTCACGGTGGTCGCCCTGAATCTCGATCACGCCGTCGCGGACCGTTCCGCCCGACCCGCAAGCCTTCTTCAGTTGCGTGGCCAGCGCGCCGAGTTCCGCATCGCCGAGGGCGAGGCCCTTGACGACCGACACGCCCTTGCCCTTGCGGCCCTTCGTTTCCCTGCCGACGCGCACGATGCCGTCACCGCGCGCGGCCGGGGCGACCGCCGGCCGGCTGCGCCGGCAGCGGCACTCGGCCGCGGGCCGGCCGCACTCCGGGCACCGTCGTCCCTCTCCGGTCGAATAGACGATCCTGGCTCCGCTCACCTGTCGCTCCCGCTGGGCGATGCAAGGCACATTAGAGCAGATCAGTCGTGCGGGATGCCCGCGGCCCAGTCCCGAAGGTCGGCGGGCAGCAGTGCGTCGGCTCCAGGGTTCGCGGCCCTGAACGCGAGCAGCGCCGCGGCCGCCCCGTCCTGATCGCCATGCTCGAGCAGCGACCTTATTCGAACGACGAAGTCTTCCGGCGACACCGACGCATCGGGCGGCGGCAACGCCGACTCGCCGGCGGCTGTCGCGCGCGACGCTTCGGCGGCCGTTGCGGCGGTTCCGGCCGATGCTGCCGTTGAGGCCGGGCCGCCTGGTGCAAACGATCCGGGCGGCGCGGGCGGAGCAGCGGGCGCTTCCAGCGCATCCGCGTCTGGCGGCGGAGCGACATAGCTGCGCTCGCGTTCCGGGCGAGCGGCTTCTTCCTGGCGGTTCGCGCCTGTCGTATCGGATTCACCGGGCGGACCTGGACGCGGCATCGTCGAGGACTGCTCGATGTCCGCCGGCTCCGTCGGGGGCTGCTGCAGCCGGATCAGCCCGAACGCGACCGCGGCGATGCCGGCCGCGGTTGCGAGCCGGAGCCATCCCGGCGGGCCGCTGCCGATTCGCTCTGGCGACGGGCGGGCAGGCTCACGCGTGGCGCCTGTCGCCGACTCTCGACGCGCGGCGGCACGGATCGCTTCGTCCACTCCGGCCGAGGGCTCCTCGTGGCTCATCTCGCGCCAGGCGCGATCGACCTCGAGGTCCGCGGCGTCCCGCAAAGGAGAGTCCCGCTCGATCATGTTGCCACTCCCAGTGTCCGCCGCAGCCGCGCATAGGCATAGCGCAGCCGGCTCTTCACGGTTTCCTCCCCGACGCCTGCCAGGGCCGCGATCTCCGCGATTGCGAGACCCGCCTCGATGTGCAACAGGAAGGCATCACGCTGCGCCGGCGGCAATGCCGCGAGTGCGTCCTGCAGACGCATGCCGGTCTGCGTCCGTACCGCGGCCTCGAGCGGATCGTCGTGGCCCGTCTGATCCCGATCTGAGACTGGCTCGAGCGGCGTTTCCGAATCGTCGACGTCCAGCGACAGCAGGCGCGCATGCCGCGATGCGCGCCAGTGGTCCACCAGTCGGCTGCGGGCGACCGTGTACAGCCAGGTCGTGAATTTCGCCGAGGCCTCGTAGGTGCTCCGGCCCCGCACCACGCGGAGCCAGACTTCCTGGTGCAATTCCTCGGCGACCGCCCGTTCACCGAGATGTCGCAGCAGGTAACGGAAGACCGGCCCGCGATGCCGCGCGTAAAGTCGGTCGAACGCCAGCGGATCGCCGAGCCCGTAGGCCAGCATCAGCGACTCGTCGCTGCCGTCGCCGTCGTCCGCTGCCATCGGCTGCGTCATCGCCGCAGTATGGCGATCCCGGCCTCCGCGAGCCATGACCTCCGGCCGGTTCACGGGTCGGGCACGAATCCCAGCGCCGCGGGAAAGGGCTCCGGCTCCGGCCAGCGTGGTCGCGGCGTGGGCAGCACGCCCATCGCGATCAGCCGGCTCTCGCGGTCGTAGCGGAACACGGGCGTCTCGTCGGCGCGGCTGCTGGCGCGCTCGAACTCGACCCGGCGGACCGGCGCATGCTCACGGCGTCCGTGGCCGGTGCCGAGCCGGCTCTCGGCGGCTCGTTCGCGCAAGCCATCGGTGTCCCGGCTGGCCGGCGCCGGGGCGGCCGGCGATTCACGGCGTGCATTCGACTGCTGCTCGCCCAGCAGCGCCAGCCTGGACCGTTCGCGGAATAACGCGATTCCGATCACGCCGAGGTGACCGGGCCGGCCCGTGCGGGCCGCGTAGGAATCGTCGAGGTCGGTGAAATAGAAGGCGGCCGTGCGATCGAGGTCCTTCCGCCAGCCGAGGATGTTGACGTAGTCGCCGGGCTCGATCACGTAGCCGGACTGGTCGGGCGAAGCGGTTTCGCCGGTGACGACGTTGACGCCGTCCACGCTGACGACCGCGAGCAGCCGTACGGAACTGCGATTGCGGACCCGGATCGCATACTCGTGCCCCGGCTCGCCGACGACGTAGTCCCGGCCGCCGGCGCGATGCGTCTCGAGCACCCTTCCGAGTTCGCGGTCGAACAGGTCCACGTGCGCGAGCGACCCGGCCCGGGCGCAGCCTGCGAGCAGCGCAAGCGCGACGAGCATCGGGACGTTGACCGAAGCCGCGCTCGGTCGAAGCTGACTGCCTGTGTACGGTTTCATCTGTTGCCGCCTCCGGTAGCATGGGTGTCCGATACTGGAAACGGCGGCCAGGCCGTTGCGGGGTTAGGCGGACGCGATTTGATGGCTGAGAGGCAATCCCCGATCGAGCGCCGGATCCCGCCCGTCGCGCTGTGTCTGCTCGCCGCCGGTGCGATGTGGCTGCTGGCGCGGATCACACCGGCTTACCGCGTCGCGGTGCCCGGTCGGGTCGCGCTGGCGCTGGTGCTCGCCGCGCTGGCGGTGCTGGTCGGCATTTCAGGCGTGAGAGCCTTCGCGCGTGCGCGAACGACGGTCAACCCGCTCCAGCCCGGCGAAGCCACGAGTCTCGTGACTCAGGGCATCTACTCGCGAACGCGCAATCCGATGTACCTGGCCCTCGCGCTGGTACTGGTGGGCTGGGCCTGCTGGCTGGCGAGCCCGCTGGCGCTGCTGGTCGTCGCGGCCTTCGTCGCGTACCTGACGCGCTACCAGATCCGGCCCGAGGAGCGTGCGCTGGAGGCGACGTTCGGCGAGGCATTCCGCGAATACTGCGCACGCGTCGGGCGCTGGTGGTGATTCCGACTTGAGCCGCGACCGCTGGTGGCGATAATCCATGGTGAAGCCTGTTCCAGGCAGCCCGTTACCCAGGAGTGCAACATGTCGAACGAGGGTTACCACGAGCCAGTAGCGGAACTGTCGGCCGAGACGCGGGACATGCACCGCGCGATCGTCTCGCTGATGGAGGAGCTCGAAGCAGTGGACTGGTACAACCAGCGGGTGGATGCCTGCAGCGACAGCGAACTCAAGGCCATCCTGGCGCACAACCGCGACGAGGAAAAGGAACACGCCGCGATGGTGCTCGAGTGGATCCGGCGACGCGACCCGAGCTTCGACAAGGAACTGAAGGACTACCTGTTTACGAGCAGCCCGATCGCGCACGAGTGAGCTGCGGCGCTCAGCGGCGGTAACTGACCCGGTAGACCGCCCCGGCGTAGTCGTCGGCGACGTAGAATGCGCCGTCCGGACCCTCGGCAACATCCGATGGGCGTCCGATGACGCCATCGGGACCGAGGAATCCGCTCAGGAAGTCGCGTTCCTCGATGCTGCCGTCCGACCTCCAGTGCAGCGAAACGACCTTGTACCCGTCGGGGCTGCTGCGGTTCCAGGAACCGTGCAGCGCCACCAACGCGGCGCGCTCGTAACCGGGCGGCGGCGATGACTGTGTGATGAAGCAGATGCCGAGCGGTGCATTGTGGGCACGGAAGGCGTGCACCGGAGGCTTCGCGGTGACCGCGAGCGCTGGAGCGCTGTCGCCGAAGTCGGGATCCGGGACGCCAAAGCCGTTGACGTAAGGCCAGCCGTAGAACCCGCCGGCCTCGACCCTGTTCAGCTCGTCCGGCGGGAAGTCGTCTCCGAGCAGGTCGCGGCCGTTCTCGGTCGCATAGAGCGCGCCATCCCAGGGCGCCCAGTCGAAGCCGACGCTGTTGCGAAGCCCTGAGGCGTAGATCACGCCGTTCGAGGCGTCCGGCTCGAAGCGCATGATCGTCGCGCGACGTTCGTCCTTCTCGACACAGACATTGCAGGTGGAACCCTGCGATAGATACAGGCCGCCGTCTGGTCCGAAGCCGATCGTACGCGTCAGGTGGAAGCCATCGCCGGTGAGCCCGGTGATGATGCGTTCGTAGCTGCCAGTGATCTGGCCGCCAGCCTCATCGAACGGCACGCGGCCCACGGCCGTCGTCTCCGCGACCCATAGCCAGCCGTCCCGGATCGCGAGGCCGTGAGGCCGGTCCAGTCCCGACAGCAGCACGCGACTTCCATCGGCCCGGCCGTCGTTGTCCGCGTCGCGCTTGAGCAGCAGGACCTCTCCCGCGCGGCTGCGCGAGACGAGCAGATCACCGGACGCAGTGAACTGCAACCAGCGGGCGAGTGGGATGTCACCGGCGTACAGCTCGAGTTCGAAGCCCTCGGGCACGGACAGCCGCTCCGTGAGCACTTCCGGCGCCGGCGTGTTGATGCCACGGCCGAGCAGGAAATCGAAAAACACCCGCTTGTTCGAGAGCGGAACCGGAACGAGCCAGACGAGGGCCGCGAAAGTGCCAAGCACCAGCAGTGCGACTATCAGCAGCGCGATGAATACTCGCAGTCGGGACGGCATCCGGATGGCTCTCGCGGGCAGTTGAGCGGAAATCCAAGTGTAAACCGAAGCGGCGGTTCGACTGGCGTAGGATGTGGGCGTTGCGGTCGAACGAGGGGAGTAGACATGGCAACCCGCAAGAAGGCGTCAGGCGCGAAGTCCCGGGGCAACGCGCGAACGATCATCTACGTGCACGGCATCGGCAACAAGCCGCCTGCGCAGATCCTCAAGTGCCAGTGGGACACTGCTTTGATGGGATTCGATCTCGGCGAGCGCAGTCGCCTGGCCTACTGGGTGAGCCGGGAGTATTACCCGGAACCCTCGAAAGGAACCTGCTCGACCGGCGACCTGGTCACGAGCGACGACCTCGACGCCGTCTCAGCAGCCGGGGTCAGGGCACTTTCGGAGCCTGCCGAGCTCGAGTCGGAGATTGCGCAGCTCGCGCAGGACGACGCTGAAAAGGAGACCTTGCTCGCGATTGCCGAGCAGATGCAGGGACCACCGTCCGCCGCGGCGGACCGCACGATCCGGGCGAGGGAACTCGAGCCGAAGATACTGCCGCTGCCGGAACCTGCGCGGCAGTGGCTGACGCGCAAGCTGACCGCCGCCTTCTTGCGTGACGTCCGGGATTTCTTCTACGACGAGGAGCGCCGTTCGGTGATGTTGCGCTCGGTCACCGAGCGCATCGACGCGGGCGGCGGGCCGTTCGTCGTGATCGGCCACAGCCAGGGCTCGATGATCGCGTACGCCGCGCTGATGCAGCTCGCAAAGGAACGACCCGACCTCGAGGTGCCGCTGTTCGTCACGATTGGTTCGCCGCTCGGCATCAAGGAAGTGCAGGACGAGATCCGGCGCCTCACCGCCCAGAAGCGCCTGGCTGTGCCGCGCTGCGTGGGCAGCTGGCTGAACGTGGCCGACCCGCTCGACCCGGTCGCGTTCGACAAGTGGCTCAAGGACGATTTCCGTGCGACCGGCGGCGTGCGCGTCGTGGACAACCTCGAGTGGAACGCGGACAGCCCCCGGCACCCGCATTCCGGGTCCGGTTACCTGCAGACGAAGCCCGTCAGGCGCACGGTGCGGGACGCAATCGAGACTTCGCTGTTCCAACCGGTCGCGCGGTTCGTCATCGCGCGCGAGGTGGTCAAGGAGCTCGAAAGCGCATCACCGGCTTACAGGCACAAGGTCCTGATAGAACTGGTGGACCCGAGCGATCGTGCCGCGGCTTCGCTCGACGAAGCCCGCAGCGCTGTCACGCGCGAAATCGTCGAATTGTCCGGACTGGCCGAGGATTCGGCCGTGCTGCGGCTAGAGCCGCTGCAGCGTTTTGTTGCGGCCCGCCTGACCCGCGCGGAGACGGAGAGGCTGGCGGTCAAGCTCGGCACGCCAGGCGCCGCGGGACGGGTCGTGAGCCGCGTCTGGCGGAACTCGGCCAAACGCGCGCTGCTTGAGACCTCGATTAACACCGTGCAGGCGCGACCGGCTCATGTCGCCTACCAGGCGCTCGGCGGGGGCATCACCTGGGGCGTGCTCGATACCGGGATCGCCGCAGCACACCCTCACTTCGCGACGCACAGCTCGATCAAGGCGCAGTTCGACTGCACAAAGCGCGGGGACCTGCGCGACGGAGAGGCGGATGACAAGTTCGGACACGGAACGCATGTGGCCGGCATCATCGCCGGCGAGTACGCTCCCGATGCTGCCGACAAGCGCGCGCTGAGCGGCATCGCGCCGAACACCGGGCTTTACGTCTACAAGGTGCTCGACGACGACGGCTCGGGCGACGACGCTTCGGTCATCAAGGCGCTGGATCACGTCGCGGCGACCAATGAGCGGGCGGGCCAGCTGGTCATTCACGGCATCAACCTGTCACTCGGCGGCGGCTTCGACCAGAGCTCCTACGCCTGCGGGTTCTCTCCGCTGTGCCGCGAGCTGCATCGGCTGTGGCGGCAGGGCGTGCTGGTCGTGATCGCGGCCGGCAACGAGGGCTTCGCCGAGCTGCAGTCGACGCAGGGATCGATCGACGCGAACATCGATCTGTCCATCGGCGATCCGGCCAACCTCGAGGATGCGATCGCGGTAGGTTCGGTACATAAGGCGAATCCGTACTCCTACGGCATCTCGTATTTCTCGTCACGCGGGCCGACCGCGGACGGCCGGCAGAAGCCGGACTGCGTGGCGCCTGGTGAGCGCATCCTCTCCTGCCGTCACGACTTCACGGCGCGGGCGAAGGTGATCGACAAGCTGTACGTGGAGATGAGCGGCACCAGCATGGCCGCGCCACACGTCTCCGGCGTGCTGGCGGCGTTTCTCTCGATTCGCCGGGAGTTCATCGGGCAGCCGGATGCGGTGAAGCGGATCCTGCTGGAGAACTGCTCGGACCTCGGGCGCGACCGGCCGATGCAGGGCAGCGGGATGCCGAACCTGATGAGGATGCTGATAGCGACCTGAGGCTGCGTTGCGCAGCCGGCGCCCGGCGGCGGATCCCGCAGGGTGCCGTTACAATGTCCCGGACGGTGGGTTCGGATGCTGGAGCGCGCGAGCACTGTATGAAAATCCTGTTTGTCTGCATGGGCAACATCTGCCGGTCGCCGACGGCCGAAGGCGTATTCGCGCGCCTTCTGCGGGAGCGGGCGCCCGGGCTTGCGGTGGAGGTCGACTCGGCAGGCACGCACGACTACCACGTCGGTGAGCCGCCGGACCGACGGGCGATCGCAGCCGCGGCGCGACGGGGCGTAGACATCTCGACGCTCAGGGCCCGCCGGGTCGCGCCGGAGGATTTCGCCCGGTTCGACCTGATCCTGGCGATGGACGAGGACAATCGCTCGGCGCTGCTGCGCCACAGCCCCGCCTCGTTCCATCAGCGCATCCGGCTGCTGATGGAGTTCGCTGCGGACGAGGAGGGCAGGCTGGACGTGCCCGATCCGTACTACGGAGGCGCGGTCGGATTCGAGCGCGTGCTCGATCTGGTCGAACGCGCGGCAGAAGGCCTGCTAGCCGAAATCATCGCGCGGGGATCCGCCGCCCGCTGACGGTTCATCAGCGGGCGACGGGGCAGGGCGCTGCCGGTAACGTTGACTCAGGGCTCGTCGCGGGGCTGCTGTCGCGTCGCATCGCTCGGCGGCGATGGCGTCCAGGCTTCGCGCGGCTCGGCGGGCGCGGGTGCAGGCGTGTCCTTTTCGGGCCGCGGGCCCTCGTTGCGTGGCAGCGGCAGCCGCGGCTCCGGGGAGGGCAGCAATGCTGCCGGTTCCTGGGGCTGCTGCGGCGCCGACGCGCCGCTATCCTCGCTGCCGCGCGAATCGCCGCCGTTGGGCTTCGGCGCTGGATTGCCCTGCTCGCCGCTGTCGCGCCGGCGACGTCGGCCGCCCCGCCGGGATCGACGACCGCTGCGGCTGCCTTCGGCCCGCTCCGGGCGCGTTCGTTCCGTCGCAGGCGTCTGCTCCGCACGCGTGCTGACCGGCTCTCCCTCGACCGCTGCGGACTGCTGCGCGGTCGCAGGCGCCGGTTCGGACCGTCCGACGGGCGCGTTGGGCTCGTCCCGACGCCGGACTCGTCCTGCGCTTTCGCCGCCCTCCGCTTTCGCCCGGCGCTCGCCGCGGCGCTCCTCGCGACGCTCCGGTCGCTTGTCGCCACGGCGTTCCTCGCGACGCCCATCGCGGCGCCCGTCCTCGCGCCGCGGGCCACCGCGGCGCTCGTCGCGTCCGTCGCGCCGACCGTCGCGGCTGCGACGGGCAGACGGCTCGCGTCGCTTCGGCGCCGCCGGTTCCGGTTCGACCGCCGGCAGCGGCGCGCGCTTGTCGCCCACGAGCCAGCGCCAGAATCGCACCAGCGCACCGTCCCTCGGACCGTACTGCGGTACCGCTGCGGCCACCGCAGGCACGGCGACAGGCTCCGGTGCGGGCGGCGGAGCCGGGGAGCTCGGCACGACACTGGTGACCGCCGGGGTCGGCGGCGGCGGTGTCTTCTCCTCGGTCGCGATCGCGTCGAGGTCGATCTGCGGCTCCACCGCCATCTGGTGGCTGATCACTGTGTTCTCCGGCAGTCCGGCTTCATCGTCACGGACCCGACGGATCTCGTACGCGGGCGTGTCCAGATAGCGGTTCGGCACCAGGATCACGTCCACGCCGCTGCGGGTCTCAATGCTGTTCAGCCAGTCCCGCTTCTCGTTCATCAGGTAGGTGGCCACGTCCACCGGCAGCTGCGCGATCACCTTCGCGGTCCGGTCCTTGCGTGATTCCTCGCCCAGCAGCCTCAGTATCGCCAGCGCCAGCGACTCGACGCTGCGGATCACGCCCATGCCGCTGCAGCGCGGGCAGACCACGTTGGTCGATTCGCTGATCGAGGGACGCAGTCGCTGGCGCGACATCTCGAGCAACCCGAAGCGGGAAATCCTCCCGATCTGTATGCGGGCGCGGTCCTGCTTGACCGCCTCGCGCAGCCGGTCCTCGATCGCGCGCTGGTTCTTCTGCGACTCCATGTCGATGAAGTCGATGACGATCAGGCCGCCGACGTCGCGAAGTCGCAGCTGACGGGCGATCTCCTCCGCCGCCTCGAGGTTCGTGTTCAGTGCGGTGGTTTCGATGTCGGCCCCGCGCGTGCTGCGCGCGGAGTTGATGTCGATCGAGACGAGCGCCTCGGTGTGGTCGATCACGATGCTGCCGCCCGAGGGCAGCGTCACCTTGTGCGAGTAGGCGGACTCGATCTGGCTCTCGATCTGGTACCGCGTGAACAGCGGCACGTGCTCGTCGTAGAACTTCAGCTTGCGCAGGTTGCCCGGCATGAAGCGCTGCATGTACTCGCGCGCTTCCTCGTAGATTTCCTGCTTGTCGATCAGGATCTCGCCGATGTCGTCGGCGAGGTAGTCACGCAGCGCCCGCAGGATCGCCTTGCTTTCCTGGTAGATCAGGAACGGGGCTGGCCGCGTGTCCGCGGCCTGGCGGATCGCGTTCCAGACGTCCACGAGGTTGTTGAGGTCCCACTGCAGCTCCTCGGGCGTACGGCCCACGCCGGCGGTGCGCACGATGGCGCCCATCCCTTCCGGTATCTCGAGGTTGTCCATCGCCTCGCGCAGCTGCTCGCGGTCCTCGCCCTCGATCCGGCGCGATACGCCGCCGGCACGCGGGTTGTTCGGCATCAGCACCAGGAAGCGGCCGGCCAGGCTGATGAAGGTCGTCAGCGCGGCGCCCTTGTTGCCGCGCTCCTCCTTCTCGACCTGGACGATGACCTCCTGGCCTTCGTCGATCAGCTCGCGCATCCCGGGCCGGCCGCCATCGCCTTCCGGCTGGGGCTTGAAATAGTCCCGGGTGATTTCCTTCAGTGGCAGGAAGCCGTGACGCTCGGAGCCGTAGTCGACGAACGCGGCCTCGAGGCTCGGTTCGACGCGGGTGATGCGGCCCTTGTAGACGTTGGCTTTCTTGCTTTCGCGGGAGGGGATCTCTATATCAAGGTCGTATATGCGCTGGCCGTCAACCAGTGCGACACGCAACTCCTCTTCCTGGGTTGCGTTGACGATCATTCTCTTCATCGGTCCTCGCTTGGTACGAGATAAGGACCGTGAACACCCGAACGGGTGGTGCCGTGGCCTTGCGGAGAGGTCGTGCAGCGGCTCGGGTCATGCGGCTGTCATTTTTCGCGCCCGCCGGCACAAGGCCGCCGGACGTCGGACCGGATCCTGGTGGTTTCTGGCATCGTTCCCGCCGGTGTCGCTGCGGGCCCGCCGTCCGCCCGGACGAGGGTGCCTGCGCGTGTCCACGGCAGCTCGATGGTCTGACGTATCAGAACCAACTAAGATGCGCGCGCCTTTGGCCATTCCGGCCAAGGGGTCGCGGCGCACACTCGGCGCCGGCCCACCGTCGTTTTTCGGCGGAGCAGCGCTTCGGCTCGGGACTCTAGCAAGTGATGGTTGGCAAATCAATGGCTTACGGGAACTTACCAAAGGACCGCGTTCCGACACCGTCGCAGGGGCAGGGCGTGCATTACCTGGTCGTGGGCGAGGAAGACGCGGGACAGCGCCTGGACAACTACCTGTTGCGGGAGTTGAAGGGCGTGCCGCGCACCCATGTCTACCGCCTGCTGCGCAAGGGGGAGCTGCGGGTCAACAGCAGGCGAGCCAAGCCGGACCAGCGTGTGCAGGCGGGTGACCGGCTGCGGATTCCCCCATTGCGCAAGCCGGACGCCGAGCCTGCGCCGCGGCCGGCCCCGAGCACGCTGCAGGAGCAGGTGACCGGCGCGATCCTCCACGAGGACGACGACATCATCGTGCTTAACAAGCCGGCCGGCATCGCCGTGCACGGTGGCAGCGGCATGAGGCACGGCGTGATCGAGGCGCTGCGCGCGGCGCGGCCGCAAATGACGAGCCTCGACCTGGTACACCGGCTCGATCGAGAGACGAGTGGCTGCCTGGTCGTGGCCAAGCGCAGGTCGGCGCTCAGGGACCTGCATGCTCAGCTTCGCGAGGGCCAGGTGGAAAAACGCTACCTTGCACTCGTTTGCGGCAAGTGGGACCTGGGCAAGAAGCGCATCGAGCTGCCGCTCGACACCAGCGAACGCCGCAGCGGCGAGCGTCACGTCGCGGTGCGGGCCCACGGCGCTGCGGCGGTGAGCACGTTTCGTCCGGTGCAGTTCTTCGGCCGACTGGCCAGCCTGCTCGAGGTGGAGATCGGTACCGGCAAGACCCACCAGATACGTGTCCACGCCGCCTACGCAGGTCACCCGGTGGCCGGCGACGACAAGTACGGCGACCGGGAGCGGAACGCGGAGCTCCGCGACTACGGCCTGCGGCGGATGTTCCTGCACGCGGCGTCGATCGGCTTCGATCGGCCGGGCACCGAGGAACCGATCATGATCAGCGCGCCGCTCGGCGAGGACCTGAAGGCGGTCCTCGATGCGCTGCTCAAGGCACCGCGTGGCCGGCGCGCCGCAGGGCGGCGCAAAGCCAGATCAACGGCAGGCCGGTAAGCGCGGTCGGATCGCTCGACTCGATCGCTTCGAACAACGAAATGCCTAGCGCCTCGGCCTTGAATCCGCCCGCGCAGTCGAGCGGACGCTCGCGCGCGACGTAACGATCGATTTCCGCCGCCTCGAGATGCCGGAACCTGACGCGGGTAACGTCAAGGTGGGCGTCGGAGTTGCCCTCGGGGCCGTTGATCACATGCACCGCCGTCAGGAATACGACTTCACGGCCCGATGATTCACACAGCTGCTGGCGACAGTGGGCCTCGGTGCCTGGCTTGCCCAATAGCGCACCGTCGCGCACCGCAACCTGGTCGGAGCCGATCACGAGTGCCTGCGGGAAGCGCCCGGCCACGGCCTCGGCCTTGAGCTGGGCCAGCCGCTGCGGCAGGTCCTCAGCCCGGTCGGTCGTCTCACGGGACTCGTCGATGCCCGGCGGCACGCACTCGAAAGGCAACCCGAGACGACCGAGCAGCTCGCGCCGATAGCGCGATGTCGAGGCCAGGATGAGGCGGGGCGCTGGAGCTGGGCTCACGGTCGGTCCGGAGGCCTGCACGGCCTTTGAAAAACAACGATTTATGGGCCCGCACGTCTTTGACAGCGGCAGGGTCGCTGCCTATTATACGCGGCCCATGTCGCCCGCCCCGGCTGACCTCGTCAACACGGTCGAACTGGCCGGGCGCAGTGCCTGCGTCGAACGCGAGGTCGAGTTGCAGCAGCTCGAGGCGCTGCGCGAGGCCGGCGCGCTCGTTGGAACGCGGGCCCACGCGAGGCTCCAGTTCGCGACTTTCGAGGGACGGCCGACGATCGAGGTCGTGGTCGAGGGGCAGGTGGTCCTGCCCT
>DATIRA010000221.1:0-12091 GCA_035470225.1 Steroidobacteraceae bacterium
CGGCAAGTCGGTGTGGAACCCTGTGGCCAGCCCGTTCATGCGAGGCAACCTCGCGAACCTGGTGCCGGCGATCGCGGCGTTTGCGCTCGCAGGGTTCACGGGGCTCGCGGTCTGGATCGTAGTCGCCTTCATCGGCAAGGAGTTGCTCGAGACGCAGAACTATTTCGCCCACTACGGTCTGGTGCGTGAGGCCGGCAAGCCGGTTCAGCCGCGCCACTCGTGGAACTCGACGCACTGGATGAGCACCAGCGTGCTCTACAGCCTGGCCCGCCACTCTCATCACCACGCCGAGGCGGACGCGCCCTACTGGACGCTCGACGCGATGCCCAAGGCGCCGACGCTTCCCGGCGGATACCTGCTGATGATCCCGCTGGCACTGGTCCCGCCGCTCTTCAAGCGCGCGATGACGCCGGCGCTGAATGAATGGGATCGCTGCTACGCCGCCCCGGCCGAGCGCGAGCTGGCACGGGCGGCGAGCCTCAAGTCCGGCATGCGCGGCCTGGAACTGGCCGCGCCGACGGCCGCCTGAGTCAAGCGAAGCCATCCGCCTGCAGGAGAGGAATCATGTTCGCCAGTCTGTTCGGCAAGAAACCCGCGAGCCCGCACGCTGTGCGGATCGCACCCGCCAACGTCGAGTTTCACGCGCAGCCGAAGGAGACGCTGCTGCAGGCGGCGCTCAACCAGGGGATCGCCTTTCCGCACGATTGCCGTGCGGGCGGCTGCGGCACCTGCAAGTGCCGTCTCGTGAAGGGCAAGGTCAAGGAGCTGACCGACAAGAGCTACCTGCTGTCCGCCGAGGAACTGCGGGACAACTACGTGCTCGCGTGCCAGAGCATTCCGCAGAGCGACGTCGAGGTCGAGGTGGCGTTGCGGGACGCCGCTACGCTTGTGCCTGCACAGCAGAGCACGGCGCAGATCACACGGATCGTCCCGTTGACCCACGACATCGTGCACCTCACGGTGGAACTCGAGCATGCGCTGTCCTTCACGCCGGGGCAGTACTGCGAGCTGGCCGCGCGCGAGGGCAGCGCGGCGGGAGTGACGCGGCGCTATTCCTTTGCCAACGTGCCGGATGCCAGTGGTGCGTCCCGCCTGGCCGAGTTCTTCATCCGCAGGGTGCCCGGCGGGCGCTTCACCGAGTGGCTCTTCAACGAGGCGAAGGCGGGTGACGCGCTTGATGTCACCGCGCCTTTCGGCGATTTCGTGCTCCGCGAGTCGACGGCTCCGATGCTCTGCATCGCAGGCGGCAGCGGCCTGGCACCGGTGCTGTCGATGCTGCGGGGCGCCCTGCAGTCCATGCGACGGCCGCGCGAAGTCACGCTCGTGTTCGGCGCCCGCATGCAGCGGGACCTGTACATGCTCGATGCGATCGACGCACTGCGTCGGGAGTGGCCGGTGTCTTTCGACTTCGTCCCGGTGCTGGCGGACGAACCTGCCGGCAGCGCATGGACCGGGCGTCGCGGGCTGATCGGCGATCACCTGGCCGACGCAGTCGGCGGCGGCCTGCAGGCCTACCAGGCCTACCTGTGCGGCCCCCCGGGGATGATCGACAGCTGTGTCGATGCACTCGAGGAGGCGGGCGTACCGGAATCCGGGATCTTCTTCGACAAGTTCCTCGACGAGTCGCATCTGGCGCCGGCAAGGAAAGTGGCCTGAGTCCGTCGACGGCGTCGAGTCTGGCGCGGCTCGCTCAGACCGGCCGTCTCGGCACGACGAAACGACGTGCTACGCTTCGATTGGAGCGCTCGGGACAGGAACCATGCAGAGCAACGGATCCCAGGCTGGCACATACACGCTGTGGGGCGTCGCACACTCGTACTACACCGGCAAGATCCGTTCCTACCTGATCAAGAAGGGAGTTCCGTTCCGGGAGCTCTATCCGACGCACCCGCGATTCCAGGGCGTCGTCGTGCGGGCCGTGGGCATGCTGGTCGTCCCGATCCTGGAGACGCCCGACGGGCAGATCCTCCAGGACACCAGCGACATGATCGACTACATCGAGTCGCAGCAGCGCGAACCGCCGATGATCCCGGAAACGCCGCTGCAGCGGGCGGTTGCGTGGCTGCTGGGCGCGTACGGGTCGGAGGGACTGCTGGCGGCCGGGATGCACTACCGGTGGTCTTACCGGGCAGAGCAGGAAACTTTCCTGCGGGCCGAGTTCGGCCGCATCGCGCATGCGGGCCCGGACCGTGCGGCACGCCGCGCGGCGGGTGAGCAACTGATGGACTATTTCAACGGGTTCCTGCCGCTCCTGGGCGTGCACCCAGACACCATCGCGACGGTCGAGCAAGCGCACCTCGAGTTGCTCGACGCGCTGGACGTGCATCTCCAGAGTCACCCGTACCTGCTGGGCGGCCGGCCGAGCATCGCCGATTTCGGGTTCATGGCACCCTTGTTTGCGCACCTGGCCCGCGATCCCGTGCCGGCCACGCTGATGAAGAACGTGGCGCCGAACGTGTACCGCTGGACGGAACGGATGAACCTGCCGGGCATCGCCGACGGTGAATTCCACGACCATCCCGAGTCCTGCCTGGACGACGATCTGATACCCGAAACGCTCGAGCCGGTCCTGCGGCTGATGTTCCAGGACTGGGGTCCGCAGCTGCTCGCCGACGCGGCGCTCTACAACGACTGGGTGCGGTCCAATCCCGGCCTGCCGGCCGGGCACCTGGTGTCGGCGACCGCCGAACGCAAAGTGCATCCATCGCTGGGCCCGATCGAGTACCCGCAGCGCGGCTGCACGATCCGCCGGGCCAGCGCGCCCCACGGACTCTGGCATTTCGACCGGGCAGCGGCCTACGGTCGCGCGCTGACTGGTTCCGCGCGGGAGCATTTCGATGCGCTGCTGCGACGTACCGGCGGCGAACGAGTGATGTCGATCGCGCTCGCGCGGCCGATGAAACGCGAGCGCTACGTCCTGGTCCTGGGCTGACCCACGCCGCGGCGCAATCGATGGCCAGGATCATCCCACCGCTCGACCTGATGTGGTTCGTCATCGAGACACCGGCGAGCCCGACGCACGTCGGCGCGCTGCTGCTGTTCGAGAAGCCGAAGGGGCGTCCGGGCGTCGTCCGCGAGATCGTCGAGGCCTACCGGGCCTACCAGCCGACTCCGCCTTTCAACTTCGTGCCGTCGCTCGGCGGTCCCGGCATCCCGCGATTCCACGAAGCCACGCACTACGATCCCCATTACCACATCCAGCACATCGCGCTGCCCGCCGCTGCGTCCTACGACGACCTGCTGCGCCTCGTGGCCGATCTCAGCGAACCGATGCTCGATCGAAGTCGTCCGCTGTTTCGGGACTGGTTCATCGACAATGTGCCCGGCAACCGCTTCGCGGTGTACGCCAAGGTCCACCATTCGATCACCGACGGCATCTCCGGCACGAAGAGCCTGTACGCGAGTCTGAGCAGCAATCGCAGACGAGGGATCCGGACACCCGCCTTCGCGGCCGAGCAGCCGGTTCAAAGGCCGAAGCCGCCGAAAGCGCTGACCGATCGACTGGCGGACCTCGGCATCATGGCCACGCGCCAGACGCGGGCCATCCGCGACGTGTCGGTGACCGCGCTGAAGAAGGGGCTGGGAACTCTGCTCGGTGCCGAGCCGGTCGGCAGCATGCCGTTCACGGCGCATCACGCCCCGATGAACGCACCGGTGCAGATGGCCCGTTCGATCGCCACGCTGTCGCTGCCGCTCGAGGAGATGCACGCAGTCGCGCGGCATTTCGGGGCGACGCTCAACGACCTCGCCGTGACGCTGGTTGACGAGGGCACGCACCGCTACCTGAACGGGACGGGGCGGAGTTTTCCGCAACGCCTGGTCGCATTCTGCCCCGTGTCCCTGCGTGGAGCGGGCGACGACGGCTCTGGCACCAAGGTCTCGGCGGTGTTCGTGCACCTCGGCAGGCACGACGCGACGGTCGTCGAGCGGATCGCAGAGGTCGTATCGGCAATGAGCGCGGCCAAGCAGGAGATGCGGTCGATGTCGAAGGACGCGGCGATGACCTATGCCGTCGCACTGCTCGGCACGGCCGAACTCACGGCTGCCACGCGTGTCGACCGGCTCACGCCGCCGCTCGCCAACCTGGTGATCTCGAATGTTCCCGGTGCACGCGAACGCATGTACCTGAACGGCGCAGCGCTCGTCGACATCTACCCGACCTCGGCCATCGCGATGTCGGTCGGACTGAACGCCACGCTCACGTCCTATCACGACCGCATGGACTTCGGTTTCGTCGGCAACAGCATCGCCATGCAGGGTCTTCCGGCGCTGGCCAGCCACGTCGGCGCGGCCTACCAGGAACTGAAAGCCGAGGTGTCACCGCGCCGTGCTCCGCGCCGTGCTCCGCGTCGGCGGCGCCCAAGCCGCCCGGCCGCAAACGGGTAGCCTCACCGAGCCGACTTCTGCAGCTGCTCGCGGTACTTCAGAGGCGTCGTCGCATGGGCGGCGCGGAAGCTCGCCGTGAGGTGGCTCTGAGAGCTGAAACCGCACTCCTCGGCGATGCGGGAAATGGGCAGCGTGGACTGGCCCAGCAGCTTGCGCGCCAGATCGAGTCTCGCAGACAGCACGTATCTGTGCGGCGGCACGCCCATGGCATCGCGAAAGATCCGGCAGAAGTGTGCAAGGCTCACCTCTGCCCGCGCCGCCAGTCGCGCAGCGGAAAGGTCTGCGGCCGGATTGTTGTGGATGTGATTCAGCACGGACTGCAAGCGCGCGAAATGCACGTGGCGCGGATTGATGCCGCGGCCACCCCCAGTCACCAGCGCGCGGTAGGCCTGCTCCAGCATCACTGTGGCCAGGCGCTCCATGAATCCCGCATCCGCGCCTGGTCCTTTCTGCAGCTCGCTGACCAGTTGCAGCGCCCCCGCACCGATCAGCGCATCGCTGAACGGCACGGGTTCTCCGCGGAATTCCGCAAGCACGGCGAGGCTTTGCATGACCTTGCTCGAGGGTTCGAGGAAATAGAACACGGCGAAGTCGACCGTCCCCGAGTAGTGCCAGTGCGTGTCGGTCGATCGCGGGATCAACAGTGACTGCGTTGGCAGATTCATGCTACGCCAGTGCTGGGGCTTTCCCTCCCGGACCCGGCCGCCCCCGAACTGGACCACCAGGGTCGTCGCCGGCTCTACCGCGGTTACCGTCCGCTCGATGTCTTTGAACATGTAGCGCTCGGCAAACAGTGGCGAGGAACCGTGGATACGGCCCGCCACGATGGGATCGTGGCCGAGTTGCTTGCGCACCTTGTGCCAGACCGGCCCGACCATGCTTGCCCCGACAGGAATGAGTGAATTCTGACAAAAATACGCTCGATCCCTGAAAGGCGCCAGCGTTGCCGCGATCCAGAATGCCTGTCACTACGGACTCTTTCGGGGAGACGCGAAATGCTGAACGTGAAGTCCCAACTGGCACTTCCCGCCATCGGACTGACGGGGTTCGAGACGCCGATGTCCGAGGAGGAAGCCGCGGTCCAGGCCAGCGTGCACCGATTCGCGAAGGACGTCCTGCGGCCGCTCGGCATGGAGCTGGACAGGATGAACGCCGAGGACGTCATCGCGCCGGGCTCGCCGTACTGGAGCGTCTTCGCCGAGTTCGCGAAGCTCGGCCTCGACCCGACCATGCTGGCCCAGCTGCCGCCCGAGATCGCGATCCGCATGGAGTCGCTGATCGGCGAGGAGCTGGCCTGGGGTGACGCCGGACTGGCCGTGACGCTGCTCGTCGCCAGCTTCCCGCTCGAGATGGCGGCGGCGCTCGGCAACAAGGAACTCGTCGAGCTGTGCACCGGGCGCATCGGCTGCTGGATGATCACGCACCCCGACAAGGGCAGCGACGTCCAGGTGTTCGACATGGCCCGCGAGTGGCCGGTCGGCCAGCCGGGCAACAAGGGCAATATGTGGGGCCGGGTCGACGGCGACGAGATCGTCATCAACGGCCAGTGCTCGGCCTGGGTGTCGAACGGCGCGGTCGCGCAGGTCGCGCTCGGCTACATCGGGGCCGAATACGATGGCAGCTTCTTCGACGATGATGGCCGTCCCCACGGCATGACGGTATTCATCCCGCTCGATCGGCCGGGCGTGTCGAAGGGCAGGCCGCTGGACAAGATCGGTCAGCGGTCCCTCCCGCAGGGCGAAATCTACTTTGACAATGTACGGATTCCGAAGCGCTTCGCCGTGGCACTCGAGAACGAGTATTACGGAAACATGGCATCCGTCTGGTCCTTCGCGGGCACCGGTATGTCCCAGGCCTTCACCGGCGTGGCGCGCGCGGCCTTCGAGCTTGCGCTTCAGTACTGTCACGAGCGCAAGCAGGGC
Source organism: Steroidobacteraceae bacterium (assembly GCA_035470225.1). GTDB lineage: Bacteria > Pseudomonadota > Gammaproteobacteria > Steroidobacterales > Steroidobacteraceae > DATIRA01. The sequence continues at coordinate 6,309 of DATIRA010000221.1, forward strand.
GGCAGGCGACTGATCGACCATCAGCTGACGCGCTACCGGATCGGCGACATGCTGCGCCGGGTGGAGCTCTGCCGCTCGGTCGCCCGGCGCTCGCTCGCGTATGCCCGTCTGTCCCCGCAGGGCCACCCGTACGTCACCGCCTCGGCGAAGGTCACCGTCACGCAGGAGGCGATGAAGGTCGTGGATGAGGCGCTGCAGCTGTTCGGCGGTGCAGGCACGTCCCGGGAATATCCGATCGAGAAGCTGTACCGCGACACCCGCGTGGCGCTGATCGAGGACGGCGAGAACAACGTGCTCACGATGCGCCTCGGAATCCTGGCGCAGGACCTCTACGCCGAGGGCTGGTCGCAGGCCTGAAGCGAGACCCGACCGAAAGCAATCCATGCCCGGGCGAATGCGGAGCCCGGGCCACATGAATCAGGAGCGAGTAGAAATGGCCAAGTATCCCGTCGTCGTCTATGGTGCCAGCGGCTACACCGGCATGCTGATCATGGACTGGCTGATCGATCAGCAGATCCCGTTCACCGCGATGGCCCGCAACGCGAAGCGAGCCCAGGAGATGATGGCGCAGCGTGTCGTGCGGCTCGAGTCGGCGACCTACGAGCTCATCGAGACCGAGCACACCGTCGATGCGCTGGCGAAGGTCTTCAAGGGCGCGAAGGTCGTCTGCAACACCGTCGGTCCGTTCGCGAACTTCGGCCTGACGACCGTCGAGGCGGCCCTGAAGGCGGGCTGCCATTACATGGACACCACCGGTGAGCAGGAGTACATCCGCAACGTACGTGATCGCTTCGGGGACTCGTTCCGCCAGGCGGGGCTGCTCGTCTCCCCGTCGATCGCCTACATGTACACCTTCGCGGAGATCGCGGCAGAACTGGCGCTCGAGACGACGGGCATCGACGCACTGGAGACCGGCACGCTCGCGCGCGGGCCGCGCGATGCAGGCTCCGGCGTAACGGTCGGGTCTACAGCGTCGATCTTCGAGCTGTACCGGCACGAGCAGTGCTATCTGTGGGAGAAGAAACTCATTCCTCATGCCCCCGGCGCCAGTGCCAACGTCGTCGATCCAAATTTCGTACAGCCTGTGTTCTCGCTGCCTTGGGGCGGGACGTCGCTGCCGGTGTATTTCGAACACGATGCGCGCGTGCGCAGCTGCATCTCGTATGTCGGCTTCTACGACGCCCCCGTCATGCAGATGGTGCATGCGCTCGGCCAGAAGTGGGAGGCGGAGTACAAGAATCTGCCGAAGGAGCAGCAGGACGTCGTGCTCAAGCAGATCGTGGATTCGACGACTCCGACGATGCCGCCGCGCGAACGCACGACACTGCAGCGCAGCGTGGATTTCGCCATCGGACGTGGCCAGATGGCCGCGGTCCGTGCGACGGTGCACGGCCTCACGCCATACATCTCGACCGGCGCGGTGCAGGTGGCAGCTGTGATGAAGCTGCTCGACGGGGACATGGCGCGGGCTGGATTCGCTTCAGGCTCCAAGGCGTTCGGACATCGCTACCTGCTCGGGTTCCTCGAGCAGCGGGGACTGGCGCGGGCGACCGTCACGCAGTTGTGATCGAAAGCTGACGGGATATGGCGCCGCGACCGACACGGCGCTCTGTTCGGGGAACACGAAATGGCGATCATCGACTTCTTCGACCGCGGCTGGCGCATCAATCCGCAGGGCGCGGCCTATATCCAGGACGATCATCACTACAGCTTCGACGAGGTCGGGGGGCTTTCCTGTCGCATTGCCAACGGTCTGCTCGCCGAGGGCTTCGGGAAGGAAACCAAGGGCGCGGTCTGGGCCGAGAACGACGTTCGGGCCTGGACCTGCACACTCGGGCTCTGGCGAGCGAACATGTGCTGGATACCGGTCGGTGCGCGCAATGCCATCGAGCAGAATCATCACATCCTCGACTCGTTCGACTGTGAGGTGCTGTTCTTTCAGAAGACTTTCGCTCCGGTCATCCGGGAACTCCGACCGCGGCTGCCCGGGATCAGGCGCTGGATCTGCATCGACGGCGAACTGCCCGATTTCCGCGAAGCATGTTCACTCGAGAGCTGGGTCGCGGATCAGCCGGTTACGCGGCCCGACGTGCCGGTGGACCTCGACGACGTCGTAATGCTCTCGGCGACCGGCGGAACTACCGGCATGCCGAAAGGCGTGATGAACACCCATCGCAGCATCCAGACGTTCTGTGCTCATTTCATGATCGGCTGTCCCTACGGAGCCGAAGAGCGGCCGGTCAACCTGGCGGCTGCGCCGATGACGCATACGGCCGGAGTACTCTCCCTGCCCTGCACCGCGCGGGGCGGCTCGGTCGTAGTCGTGACGAAGCCCGATCCAGCGCTACTGCTCGGCGCCATCCCGAAGCACCAAGTCACCGAACTGTTCCTTCCGCCGACGGTGATCTATCGGTTGCTCGACGTCCCGGACCTCGGGAACAGGGTCGATTTCTCCTCGCTTAAGTACTTCATGTACGGGGCGGCGCCGATGTCCGTGGAGAAGCTGAAGCAGGCCATCCAGGCCATCGGCCCGGTCATGACGGGCGGCTACGGCCAGACCGAGGCGCCGGCCTCCATCTCGTACCTGCCCCCCGGCGAGCATTTCGCCAACGGCAGGCTGGCCTCGGACGAACGACTGTCATCGGTGGGCCGCCCCAATCCGCTGATCCGCGTCGAGATCATGGATGAGGACAACGGGATCCTCGGCCCGGGCGAAACGGGGGAGATCTGCGTGCGCGGCGACCTCGTGATGAAGGGTTACTACAGGCAGCCCGACAAGACCGCCGAGACGATCGTGGACGGCTGGCTGCATACCGGCGACATCGGTCACATCGACGCCGAGGGCTACCTGCACATCACCGACCGCAAGAAGGACATGATCATCTCGGGCGGCTTCAACATATACCCGAGCGAGATCGAGCAGGTGATCTGGGGTCACCCGGCGGTGCAGGATTGCGCGGTGATCGGTGTGCCGGACGACAAGTGGGGCGAGGCCGTGAAGGCCGTAGTCGAGCTGAACGCCGGTCAGTCCGTGAGCGGCGACGAACTCATCACACTGTGCAAGGACAGGCTCGGCTCGGTCAAGGCACCGAAGACCGTGGACTTCGTCGACACGCTGCCGCGCAGCCCGGCCGGCAAGGTCCTGAAGAAAGACCTGCGCGCCAGATACTGGCAGGACTCCACACGCAAGATCTAGGCCCCCCGGAGCTGAGCATGAGCATACTCAATGACAAGGTAGCGGTCATCACAGGCGCCGGCTCGGGCATCGGCCGCGCACTCGCCCAGCAGCTGGCGGCGAAGGGCGCGCGCCTTGCGCTGTCGGACGTGGATGCCGCCGGCCTGGAGCAAACCCTCGGCTCGCTGCCCGCCGCTGCGCAAGCACGCGGCTACACCCTCGACGTCTCGAACCGGCAGGCCGTCTTCGCGCATGCCGACGACGTCAGGCGCGACTTCGGAGCGGCCCACGTCGTCATCAACAACGCCGGGGCCACCGTGATCGGCACCGTCGAGCACCTGACGATCGAGGAGATCGAGTGGCAGCTCGCCATCAATCTCTGGGGCGTGATCTACGGCACCAAGGCGTTCCTGCCGATGATGCTCGCGCAGCGCGCGGGATGGATCGTCAACATCTCCAGCGTGTTCGGACTGGTCAGCTACCCGGCACAGAGCGCGTACAACATCTCCAAATTCGGCGTCCGCGGCCTGACCGAAGCCCTGTGGGGCGAGCTCGAGGGCACCGGCGTGCGTGCCGTATGCGTCCATCCCGGTGGTATTCGCACCAACATCGAGAAGGCGGGTCGACGCTGCGCAGCCGCCGGCGAGGAAGAGGCCGGCTTCTCGGCAAGCGCAGAAGCGCTGCTGCGGACACCGCCCGGTGACTGCGCAGCGGACATCATCCGTGGCATCGAGCGCGGCAAACGGCGGATCATCACCGGCCACAAGTCGACGACGCTGTGGTGGCTGAGCCGTCTGCTGCCGAACCGTTATCCCGCCATCCTGAAGTCGATGTCGTAGCAAGGTGGCCAGCGCCAGAGTGGACACAGCATGAGCAACATATACGTCGCCGGCATCGCGATGACCGTGTTCGGTCGCCACACGGAGCGCAGTCTGGAGAACCTCGCCGGCGAGGCTCTCGTGCGAGCGCTCGCGGACGCAGGCTGCACGGCGCGGCAGCTCGACATCGCCTACTACTCGGGCATGACCAACGGCCTGTTGCAGGGTCAGATCGCGATCCCCGGGCAGGTGATCTTCAGCAAGATCGGCATCGAGGGCATCCCGGTCCACAATGTCGAGAACGCCTGTGCGTCGGGCAGCTCGGCGTTCAACCTGGCCGTGCAGAGCCTGAAAGCCGGTACCGCCGATGTCGCGCTCGTGATCGGCGCCGAGAAGATGAACATCCCGGACAAGGCGAAGGCCTTCGCGATCTTCGAGGGCGGCTGGGACGTCTCGCGCGCGGAGGAGAACGCCGCCACATTGCTCGAGATGGGCGAAGGGGTCATCCCGCCGCCCGGCTCCGAATCCGACAAGCCGTTCAGCAAGTTCATGGCCATCTACGCGGCTTTCTGTCGCTGGCACATGAAGACCTATGGCACGACGCAGCGGCAGATTGCAGCGGTCTGCGCCAAGAACCACCAGCACTCCGTGCACAACCCATGGTCGCAGTTCCGCAAGCCCTTCACAGTGGACGAGGTGCTCGCGGCTCCGCCCATCACCTATCCGCTCACACTGCCGATGTGCGCGCCGCTGTCTGACGGCGCCGCGGCGGCGATTCTCTGCAACGAGGCCGGCCTGAAGCGCGTCGGTGCCGACCGAAATCGGTGCATCCGGGTGGCGGCCAGCGTCGTGCGCAGCTTCACGCATCGCAGTCTCGACGAACCGGAGAAGCACATCAGCAGGCTCGCCGCGCTGCAGGCCTACGAGATGGCCGGACTCGGCCCCGAGGAGATGGATGTGGCCGAGGTACATGACGCCTCCGCGATGGGCGAGATCATCCAGGTAGAGAACCTGGGCTTCGTCCCGCTGGGTGGCGGAGGCCCCGCGGCAGAGCGCGGCGACTTCAGTCTCGGCGGCCTGTTGCCGGTCAATCCCTCGGGCGGTCTCGAGTCAAAGGGACACCCGCTCGGCGCCACCGGCATCGGCCAGCTCTACGAGCTCGTGGTCCAGCTGCGCGGCGAGGCGGGCGCACGCCAGGTCGAGGGCGCGCGACATGCCATCCAGGAGAACGGCGGCGGCCTCGTCGGCATCGAAGAAGCCGCGGTCGCGGTTCACATCCTGAGCAAGTAGCTGGACCGCTACTGCCGAGGAAGCCTGGCGGCTGTTCGCGTGGCGAAAGTGCCATGCCGACGGCTTCGCCCTGCATTCCTTCGGCGTAGAGGTTCGCGCGATCCGCTGCGGTCCAAGCTCCGCCGACGAGCCGCGCCGCGCTCTTGTCGCGGTTACCAGCCTGGCATCAGAAAGACCGCCTGCAAGGTCTGCACCCCTTCGTAGAACCGGCCGATCCGCAGGTTCTCGTCCTCGGCGTGCTGGTTGTTGTCGGGGTTCGCGATCGGCACGGACAGGCTAGGGGCGCCCAGCACCTCCCGTATGACGCTGAGCGGAAGGCTACCGCCGCTGGTCGGCTGGGCCACCACCGGCATCGGCGTGGTCGACTGCACGGCCGCGAGTACTGCTATTGCGAGCGGCGTATCCATCGGCACGCGTTCCGCATCGTAACCGGGCGAGGCCGAGATCCTGGCGATGCGCGGGTGGGTGCGTCGTTCCTCGATCGTCGGCGCGCGGTCCAG
>DATIRA010000222.1:0-2741 GCA_035470225.1 Steroidobacteraceae bacterium
AGCCGGATCTACTCGCACTGGGAGTCGAGCGGCTGGTTCGCCCCGGACGGCGACGGCCCGGCCTACTGCATCATGATCCCGCCGCCGAACGTGACGGGCACGCTGCACATGGGTCACGCGTTCCAGCACACGCTGATGGACGCGCTGACCCGCTTCCATCGCATGGAAGGCGACCGCACGCTGTGGCAACCGGGCACTGACCACGCCGGCATCGCGACGCAGATGGTGGTCGAGCGGCAGCTCGAGGCCGAGGGCAGCTCGCGCCACGCGCTCGGACGCGAGCGCTTCGTCGAGCGCGTCTGGCGCTGGAAGGAGCAGTCCGGCGGCACGATCAGCCGGCAGATGCGCCGGCTCGGCGACTCGGTCGACTGGTCCCGCGAGCGCTTCACGATGGACGAGGGACTCTCCGCCGCGGTGACCGAGGTCTTCGTCAGGCTCTACGAGGAAGACCTGATCTACCGCGGGCAACGGCTCGTGAACTGGGACCCGGTGCTCCACACGGCGCTGTCCGACCTCGAGGTGGTCGCGGAGACCGAGGCTGGACACCTCTGGCATCTGCGCTATCCGCTGGCCGACGGCTCCGGGCACCTGGTCGTGGCCACGACGCGCCCCGAGACCATGCTCGGCGACACCGCCGTCGCGGTGCATCCCGAAGACGAGCGCTACCGCCACCTGGTGGGCCGCGAGATCCGCCTGCCGCTCGCCGACCGGCTCATTCCCGTGATCGCCGATGAGTACGTGGATCCAGCGTTCGGCAGCGGTTGCGTGAAGATCACCCCGGCGCACGACTTCAACGACTACGAGATCGGCCGCAGGCACGGCCTGCCGATGATCAACATACTGACGGCCGACGCGGCGCTGAACGAGGAGGTCCCGCCGCGCTACCGTGGCCTGGATCGATTCGAGGCCCGCAAGCGCGTGGTAGCGGACCTCGACGCTGCCGGACTGCTGGAGAAGACCGAGCCGCACACGCTGCCGGTGCCGCGGGGAGACCGCAGCGGGGCCGTGCTGGAGCCCTGGCTCACGGACCAGTGGTACGTGCGGATCGCGCCGCTCGCAGAGCCCGCGATTCGCGCGGTCGAGGACGGCCGGATCCGTTTCGTTCCGGACAACTGGTCGAAGACCTACTTCCAGTGGATGCGCAACATCCAGGACTGGTGCATCAGCCGGCAGCTGTGGTGGGGCCACCGGATCCCGGCCTGGTACGACGACTCCGGCCAGGTTTACGTGGCGCGCAGCTAGCAGGATGCGAGCGCGGCCGCGGCCGCGCGGCACGGCCGATCCGTAGCGCTGCGTCGTGACGAGGACGTGCTCGACACCTGGTTCAGCTCGGCGCTCTGGCCCTTCTCGACGCTGGGCTGGCCGGAGCGTACGCCGGCGCTCGCGAGCTTCTATCCCGGCTCGGTGCTGGTCACCGGCTTCGACATCATCTTCTTCTGGGTCGCCCGGATGATCATGATGGGGCTCAAGTTCGCGGACGACGTCCCGTTCCACGAGGTCTACATCACGGGCCTGATCCGCGACGAGCATGGCCAGAAGATGTCGAAGTCCAAGGGCAACATCATCGACCCGCTCGACCTGATCGACGGAATCGACCTCGAGTCGCTGGTCACGAAGCGCACGACCGGGCTGATGCAGCCGCAGATGAAAGCCGCGATCGAGCGGGCGACACGCAAGCAGTTCCCTCAAGGCATACCTGCCTACGGCACGGACGCGCTGCGCTTCACGTTCGCCTCGCTGGCCACGATGGGGCGAGATATCCGCTTCGATCTCGGCCGCGTCGAGGGCTACCGGAATTTCTGCAACAAGCTCTGGAACGCGGCGCGCTACGTGCTGATGAACACCGAGCAGCATGCGGACGATCTCGCGGGACCCGTCGAGCTTTCCGTCGCCGACCGCTGGATCCGGGGCCGTCTCGAGCATGCGATCGGCAACCTGCGCGAGAACCTCGGCATGTATCGCTTCGACCTCGCGGCGCAGGCCGCCTACGAGTTCGTCTGGTACGAGTTCTGCGACTGGTACCTGGAGCTCTCGAAGCCCGTGCTGCAGGGAGCCGATATCGGTGCCGCCCTGAAGCGCGGCACGCGGCGGACGCTGCTCGAGGTGCTGGAGGCGACGCTGCGCCTGCTGCATCCGTTCATGCCGTTCATCACCGAGGAAATCTGGCAGCGGGTCGGCCGGCTGGCCGGCCGGACCGGACCGAGCATCATGCTCGAGCCCTTCCCGGCCGCCGGCGAGTTCACCGCCGACGACGAGGCCGAACGCCAGGTGAAGGCACTGCAGTCGGTCGTGCTCGGCATACGCCAGATCCGTGGCGAGCTCGACGTGCCGCCGTCCCGGGCGACGCCGGTGTTCGTGCGCAGCGAGCGGCCCGGCGACGCGGCGGCGATCGCAGCGCTGTCCGCCGTGATCTGCAGGGTTGCGGGCCTGGAATCCGTGACCGTCGTGGATTCCGAAGCCGAGCTCCCGCCCTGCGCGATCGCGCTGATCGAGGGTCGAACGGTACTGGCACCGTTCTCGCGCCTGGTGGACGACTTCGGAGCGGAAATCGCCCGACTCGAGAAACGCCTGGCCCGTGCGGAGCAGGACCGCGGCAAGTCGGCGGCCAAGCTCGGCAACGAGAGCTTCGTCGCCAATGCGCCGCAGGAGGTGGTCGAGAAGGAACGCGGCCGGGTCAGCGAACTCGACCAGCAGATCGAGCAGCTGTCGGAACAGATGCGCCGGCTCGAAGACGCCCGTTC
>DATIRA010000223.1:0-10565 GCA_035470225.1 Steroidobacteraceae bacterium
GGCCAGGCGCCGGGCGGCGCGCTCGCGCACCTCGAGCGGCACGGCGTTGCTCTGGAACAGCAGCGTCCGTGCCTGGCTTTCGAGCGTCTGCAGCCAGCGCGGGTGCGAATAGCCGAGCGCGGCTACGGCATGCCCGCCGTACAGGTCCAGCACCCGGCGCCCGTCCCGGGTCTGCAGGTGCACGCCGGATGCGCCGACGATCTCGAGCGGCCACTGCGCATAGACGGGCGCGAGGCAGGAGCGCTGCGATGAATCCGCGGACGGTGCCTTGATCTGTTCCATCGGGCTCAGGTCCAGCCCGGCGCGGGCAGCATCAGGCCCGCGGTTTCGTCGTGGCCGAGCAGCCGGTTCATCCACTGCACCGCACCGCCCGCCGCGCCCTTGGTGAGATTGTCGATCGCGCACATCACCGCCACGGTGCTGCGCTGCGAGACGGCCGAGAGCCGCGCGTAATTGCTCGCGGCGACGTCCTTGATCCGGGGCGGCGCGGAGCTCACCTTCACGAACACCGACTGCTCGTAGAAGTCGCGCAGGGCCTCGACGAGTTCCTCGCTCGACAGGCGCTGGCGGGCCACTGCCTGCACGGTAACGTGTATGCCGCGTGCGAACGGACCCGAATGCGGCACGAAGCAGAACTCGGTCTCGGTGCCGGTGGCCTCGAGCGCGAGAGCAGCGATCTCGGGCGCGTGCCGGTGCGACAGCGGGTTGTAGGCATACAGGTCGCCGTGCCGCTCCGGATGGTGAGTGCCGGCGGTCGGGCTCCTGCCCGAGCCCGTGCTGCCCGTGACACCGGAGACGAACAAGCGCGGCTCGATGAGTCCCAGCGAGAGCAGCGGCACGCTTGCGAGCAGCACTGCCGTGGCGAAGCAGCCGGGATGCGCGACGTGGGGCGTCCGGGGTGCGTCCAGGTGCTCGGGCACGGCACAACTGAACTCCGGCAGGCGCCCGACGGCGCCGTGCTCGTGTCGGTAGACCGCTGCGTAGGCCTGCGGTGTCCGGAAGCGGAAGTCCGCCGAGATGTCCACCACCCGCGGCGCGGTTCCAGCCTGCTCCGCGGCGCCGAGCAGGCGGTCGATCAGCTCGGCGGAAACGCCGTGCGGAGCTGCCGAGAACACGGCCGTCACTGGATTTGCGGTCACGTACTCGACGGCCTCGTCATGGCCGACGAAGCGCATGTGCGGAATCACAGGCTGCAGGTGGCGGAAGAACTGCGCCACCGGCTCGTCTGGCTGGCTGTCGGAAGCGACGGCGGCAAGGTCGAGAAAGGGGTGCGCGGCGAGCAGCCTCAGCAGCTCGCCGGCCACGTAGCCCGTTCCACCGAGTACGACCGCCGGGATCCGGGCATTCACTTTGTGGCCGCCTTCGGAAAGCGCTGGTCGAGGCCGAGGCGCTCGATGATGTGATCTCCGAGCCCGGCGCCCGAGGTGATCGCGTTGAAGGCCCGCACGCCCATCTGCTCCTCGATGATCCGCACACCGACGGCGTTGTCGGTGGCCGGGCCGGTCACCGCGCAGGGTTCGATGTCGAAGCGTTCTCGGAGCAGCTTCACGCCGCCCCAGGCCGCGACCGGGTCGTTCGCCGAGAGAATCAGCGCCGAGATCGATTCGCGGATGTCGTCCGCGGCGAGGATGGCCTCGACGCCGTAGGCGCCCAGCAGGCCGTCGCCGAGCTCGAACACGACGACATCCGGGCGGCCCTGCGACATTTCCGAGAGCATCGTGCGGGTGAGCGCGGGGCCCGAGTCGGCCGTCGTCGTGACGATGCCGAGGTCCGTGAAGATCGTGCTGCGCCGCGCGCCGGCGTCCTCCATCGCGAGGATGTCGCGCCGCAGCGAGACGCCGGTGGCCTTGAAGGCGTGTATCGCGAGGCCGCGGTGGCGCATGCGGCTCACGATGGCGCAGGCGGCGGCGGTCTTGCCGGCTTCCATGCAAGTACCTGCGAGCGCGATCACCGGCACGTCGTGCGACTCGAGCCTGGCGCCCGCGTCGAACCTGCTGTGGCCGATCCGCGCCGGCACGCCGATGCGCTCGCCGAGGACCGGAAACTGCAGCACGCAGCCGAGCACGCGGCAGTCGAATGGCTTGCCTTTCTCCGGGTTCACCGAGTCGCAGACGCCGAGGACGCCGCCGATATTGAGCACCTGCAGCACGTCGCCCGCGCGCACTGACTCCGGGACATGGCCCGAGTAGCCGAACAGCGCCTGCCGGTGACCGAGCGCGCCCACGACGATGTCGCCTCGCGAAACCTTGGCCATCCGGCCGCTGGTGAGCTCCAGCGTGTTGTAGTTGGACTTGTTGCTGAGGATTTCCACGACCAGCACCACACCCTCCTCGCAGGGGATGTCGCTGGTGGCGATCCGCAGCTCGTGCCCCAGCCCGCAGGCCTGGGCGATCGACGCGATCTTGTCGACGACGACGGTTCTCATCTGGTTCATCGCTGCGGGTTCCCGGCTCAGTCCCGACCCGCGCGCGTATAGAAAATCCCTGGCAGCGCGAGCATCCGCGAGAAGCCCCTGGCGTCCTCTGGCGTCCACTCGCCGGCGGCCTCGCCGTAAGCGCCCTTCGAGGCCTTCATCAGTGAGTAGGGCGACTCGACGCCCTCGACAAAGACCATGCCCGGCCGGAACAGCAGATGGGCCTCGCCGCTCACCCGCGCCTGGGTCGACAGGAACAGCGCCTCGATGTCGCGGCACACCGGGTCGAGGTGCTGCCCCTCGTGGACGAGATCGCCGTAGGTCGAGGCGACCGAATCCTTCAGGCGCGTCTGGCGCGCCGTCAGCACGAGTTTCTCGAGCTCGCGATGCGCATCGAGCAGCACTTCCGCTGCCGGTGCCTCGAAGGCCACACGTCCCTTGAAGCCGATGATCGTGTCGCCGAGGTGCACGCCACGGCCCACGCCGAAGCGCGCGCCGATCGCCTCCACCTTCTCGATCAGGCTCACCGGGTCCAGGGCCCGGCCGTCGAGCGAGCATGGCACGCCGGCGTCGAAGCCGACCGTGTGACGCTCCGCCGGTTGCGGATCGCGGAACGCGTCGCGCGTCAGTACCCAGGCCTCGTCCGGGATCGAGCCTGTCGAGGTCAATGTCTCCTTACCGCCGATCGTCACGCCCCAGAGCCCGCGGTTGACCGAGTAGGCCGCGCCGAAGGGCGGCACCGGCAGCCCGCGTTGCTCGAGGTAGTCGAGCTGCTCCGGCCGCTTGAAGGCGCGGTCACGGACCGGCGCGAGGATCTCGAGCTCCGGTGCCAGCGTGCGCAGCGCCACCTCGAAGCGGACCTGGTCGTTGCCCGCGGCGGTCGAGCCGTGCGCGACCGCGTCTGTGCCGAGCTTGCGGGCCCATTGCGCGACCGTCTGCGCCTGCAGCACGCGCTCGGCTCCGACGCACAGCGGGTAGAGATTACCGCGCCGCACGTTGCCCATGATCAGGAACCTGAGCACCTGCTCGAAATAGGCCGGCCGCGCGTCCACCAGGTGGTGAGCCACCGCGCCGAGCGCCTTCGAGCGCTGCTCCAGCGTTCGGGCCGTGTCGGCGTCGATGCCGCCGGTGTCCACGGTCAGCGTCACGACAGGGCGGCCGTGAGTCTCGGCCAGCCAGGGCACGCAGAACGAGGTGTCGAGGCCGCCGGAAAATGCGAGCAGGATGGGCGAATCGCCCGGGTTCGTGTTGGTCATGGTGGGGGTCTCAGCGGGCGAGGGTGGCGAGGAGGCGGTCGAGCAGCAGTCGCTGCGCGCGCGCGCCGTCCGTCGCGATGAATATCGTGTCGTCTCCGGCGATCGTGCCGATGACCTCGGGCCAGCGGGCCTTGTCGATCGCGAGCGCGACGCTCTGCGCGGAGCCCGGCGTCGTGCGCACGACGGCCAGGTTGCCGCCGGCCGCGCGACAGCTCCTGACGAACGCGCGTACCGACTCGAACTGGCCGGGCCTGAGCCCGTCCTCGGTCTCGGGTACGATGTAGCGGTCCTGGGCCTTGACCACGCCCAGCTCGCGCAGGTCGCGACTCACGCTCGACTGGGTGGCGTCATGTCCCTCCGCGCGCAGCAGCTCGACCAGCTCGGCCTGGCGGCCTACGGTGCTGCGCCGCAGGATGCGCACGATGGCGTCCCTGCGCAGCGACTGGGCATTGAGTTCTGCGGCCATCGGCGGGGTCGGGAGCGGTGAATAAACTTCAGCAAATCTCGCATAAATATGCGCCGCCAGTCAAGCGAAGGGGCTGCCGCGGCGGCGGGCACTCGCGATGCCTGCAGGCCGGCGCGGCATCGCGCATCATTGGACCGCGAACCCGAGGGAGAGACGATGGCGGAAACCGAGCTGCGGATCGCGCGCCGCCTGCAGGCGCTGGCCCGTACGGGCCTCAGCTTCTGCGTCAGTGAATACGACCGCGAGCGCTACGAGCAGGTCGAGCAGCTCGCGATGGAACTGCTCGGTGGCGAGTCGACGGCCGACCATGAGCGGCTGCGGGAGCTGTGGAGCCGCGAGGAAGGTTACGTGACCCCGAAAATCGAGGTACGCGGAGCAGTCTTTCGCGACGACCGCGTGCTGCTGGTGCGCGAGCGTGCGGACGGACTGTGGACGCTGCCGGGCGGATGGGCGGACGTGAACGAGAGCCCCTCGCAGTCGATCGAGAAGGAGATCGAGCAGGAATCGGGCTTCAGGTCGCGGGCGATCAAGCTCGCGGCGCTCTACGATCGCAGCCGGCACGGTCACGGCGAGTTCCTGTTCCATGCCTGGAAGGCGTTTTTCCTGTGCGAGATCACCGGCGGCGAGGCACGGGGCAGCTACGAGACCGAGGCAGTCGGGTTCTTCGAGACCAGCGCGCTGCCGCCGATGTCGCTGGGACGCAGCACGCCGCGGCAGGTGCGGCGCATGCAGGCACACTGGCTCGATCCATCGCTGCCCGCCGAGTTCGATTGAGCCGGTCGCCTGCCGCGCTTCAGCGCTCTATCCGGTACTCGACGTCGGCACTCTGCTCGAGTCCGGCCTCCGCCCTCAGGGACCAGTTCTTGTCGATGGTGTAGCGCAGCTTGATCGTGTTGATCGCCTCGACGATCGAAATGCCGTAGCTGACGAACAGCTTCGGCGAGATGTACTTGCCGAGCACCACCTCGGTGTCGTCGGCGCCGCGGCTCTCCACGGTCACCTCGTCGAGCCCGATCCTGCTGCCCACGGTGCCGAGCAGCAGTCCGCCGCCGCTGATCGCAAGGGTCTCGGCGGCACGGTCGACCGACGTCGCTTCGTTCGACTGCAGCGTGTCGATCGAGCGGCCGGTCAGCAGGTATGAGAGTGCCTGGTTGCTCGACATCGCCGGGGTCGAGCTGATCGTGATGAACGGCTCCGCGAGCCGTCCGCGCACGTTCACCGCGACCGTGACGTCCTCGTCGCGTATCTCGCGCTCCGCGACGATCTCGAGGCTCGGGTCGGACAGTGCCGAGTTGTTGTAGGAGAGCCGCCCACGCGTGATCTTGACGTCCTGTCCGAAAGCCTTGTACTGCCCCTCGAGCACGTTGATCGCGCCGGTCGCCCGTGGGATGTCATCCGGCTTCGTCGTCACGGTGACGTCGCCACCGAGGCGCGCCTTGAGTCCATAGCTGTCCACGGTCACCTCGTCGCCCAGGACCACCCTGATCCGGCTGCGCACGCGGTCGAGCGTGCTCGGCGAGTCGTCCTCCTCGTCCAGGCCGACGACGCGCTCGTCCGGCGAGGTCTGGACCGTTGAGCTCAGGTCCTTGGGCGAGATCCGCGCCCTTGGAATCAGCACCTCGCCTTCGACGTCGTAGCCGTCCGCGCCAGCACGCAGCGTGAGGTCCGGCGAAGCGAGCACGCGGTACTCGGGCGTGTCGGCGAGCAGCAGCTCCTCGCCCTGCATGCGCATGCTCCCGGTCATCACGCCGTCGGGCCATGTGAAGCGTCCGTTCAGCGTGAGCGGGCCCTTGCCGCTGTCCCCGCTGCCGCTGAACGTCAGCTCGTCTCCGACGAAGTTGCCGTCCAGCGTGAGGTTCTTCAGCGTCAGGTTCGTTCGGTAGAGATCGAGGCGGGCTTCCGCAAGGTGGAATTCGCCGTTGAACACCGGCTCGGCCAGCGTCCCGCCGATCCGCAGCCCGGCATCGAGGCGACCGTCGGCACGGTCGATCTCCGGCAGGAACAGAGGCAGGGCCGTGATCGCCGTCGAATCGAGATCCAGCGTGCCGCTGAGGCGCGCGTCGGGCAGCGTGTGCCCGTCGAGTCGCGCCGCGGTGACGTTGCCGTGGACCTCGGTGCCTTCGACGAGCTCGAGGTCGAGCGCGCCGCGGATCCCGGTCGAGTCGGCGAAGACGTCCAGGCGGCCGCCGCCGAGACGCACGCGATCGCTGCGAAACTTGTTGCGCGGAATATCGAGCGTCGGCTCGTCGAGCAGCACGGTCGCGCCGCCCACCCAGTCGCGGCCCGGCTCGCGTGCCAGCCAGCCGCTGGCCTGCAGCTTGCCGTCGAAATCCCGCCAGCCGAGGAAGGTCCGCAACACGCGCTTGAGCGGCCAGTCCTGTGCGCTGAACAGAGCCTGCCAGGAAGCCGGTGAGCGCTGCCACTCTCCCTCGACACAAAGCCGTGCCTCGCCGGCCACCAGGCACAGCGGGCCCGAGCGCAGCGCGTCTGGCGAGATCGTGAGCGCCACGGGCTGCACCAGCTCCGCACGATCGTCCGTGAAGTCGACCCGGATCCGCTCGATATCGCCAGACCAGCGGCGCTCGTCGACGCTGGTGCGCCCCGCGGCTTGGAGCTGCGCCTCGAATCCCGCGACCCGCCCGTCCGTGGAGCCGGGCGAGGCCAGCGCGATCGTGAACTCGTGGTCGTCGATCGGTCCCTCGCCGTGCAGCGTGATCGCGCTGAACTCGAGCGCCCCGGCCGCCGCGCCACGGATCCGGGCGTCGATGCGCGACGAACGCGAGGCGTCAAGGTCGAGATCGACCTCGGCGCTGGCAAGGTCCGCCAGCAGCCCGCCGTAGACGAGATCGCGCGCGCGGACGCTGCCCTCGATGCGCGGACGGGCCTGCGGCCCGCGGACCGTGCCGCTGCCGGTCACCGAGCCGCCGAGTCCTGCCGCGACGATGCCGAGCGACTCGAGGTTCGCCTGCCACTCGAGGTCGACCGACGGGCCCCAGCGTCCCTGAAGATCGACATGAGAAGCGCCGCTGGCCACGCGAATTCGTTGCAGTTCGTAGGCCCCCGAGCGGTGTGCGATGGAGCCGCGACCTGTCAGCGGACGCCCGAGCAGCGTGCCGGACAATCGTTCAATCCGTGCGCTCCAGGGGCCTTCCGCGCTGAGCCCGGAGCCCTCGGCGTGCCCGGTGATGTTCACGCGTCCCCGCAGATCTGCGCGAAGTTTCGACAGGTCGAGTTCCCGCCCGTCGACCGATACGCTCCAGCTCTGTGCGCCGCTCCACTCGAGACGGCCACTGCCGCGCAGCTCGCCGCCGAGGACTTTTCCCTTCAGGGCATCGACAACCAGTGCGGACTGCTCGATGGTTCCGTCGGCGTCGAATTCCGCCGCTGGCAGCTGCGGTCCGCGCGTGCTGGCCTGCAGCGGGTACCGATAGGGCAGCGCGCCCGCGAGGTGAACGGTCCCAAACGGGCTCTCGACGACGGCGCCCTCCGATAGCGGCCATTGCAGCGCAGTCCACTCTCCCTGGAGGTCTAGCCGGGGCGCGCCGTCCGCGAACTCCACCTCGCCCCAGCCGATCAGCTCGGTAGCCTGGCGGGGCAACCAGGCGCGCAACCCGGCGATTTCCAGCGTGCGCCCATCGATGCGTGCACCGCCCTGCAGGCGCAACGGACCGGTGCCGAGCAGTGATGAGCTCAGGGTTCCGTCGAGCCCGATCGTATTGCGACCCGCGTCGATCGCGATCGAGCCGCTCACCGGCGGCACTCGTCCGGACGGCAGCCACGGTGAACCGTCGAACTCCTCCGCGCGCAGCGTGCCGACCGCACGCGTTCCGCTGGACCCGACCAGCAGGTTGCCGACGAACGACAGTCGTGCAGGCTCGGAAAGACCCAACGCGATGCCGAGCCTGTCGAGCTTGCCGCGGGTGCTGCCGGTGAACCGGTAGTCGTAGCCATCGGGCAGGCGCCAGTGCCCTGCGAGCGCGCTGCGGATGCCTAGCGGCAAGCTTGCGCGCAGCGCCACCGCCCCGCTGACTTCGCCAGCCGCGTCGCGCAGCGCGATCCTCGGAATGTCGATCTTCCAGCGGGTGATGCCGACCGTCGCCTCGATTTCCTGCAGCGCGATCCGCTGTCCCGTGACCAGCGTGATGCCTACGTTGCGCGCGCGGACCAGCTCCGCGTGAAGCTCGAGCAGGCGGGGCAGGAATCGTGGCTCGGCGGGCCGCTGCGGTTCCCGCTCACGCAGCGTCACCTCGAGGCTGCCAGCGGAGAGCTCGCCGAGCTCGATCTTTCCCGCGAGCAGGCTGCCGAATCCAGGGTCCATGGCGAGACTGCGCGCCTCGATCCGCACTGCCGGGTGATCGATCACGAGGCGTTCTATGCTGAGCGGTCCAGCGAGCGTGCCGGAGGCGCCCTCGGCCGCGATGTCGAGGCCGGGGATGTGATCGAGCTGTGACAGCAGGCGTTGAAGTCCCTGCTCAGTGCGCAGCAGGTGGAAGAGCAGCGCGCCGCCGGTGCAGGCGAGCAGTGCGATCACGACCCCGGTTACGACGAGGAAACGCCGCATCAGAAGACCTGGCTGATGTTCAGGTGGATGCGCGGCCGCTTGCCCGGTTCCGAAAGCGCCTGTGCCACGTCGAGGCCGATCATCAGCATCGGCAGGCGCAGGCGCACGCCGATGCCGACCGAGTACTCGAGCGGATCGTTCCAGTCGTTGAGCACGTTGCCCACGTCCGTGAATACGGTGCCGCGCAGCTGTCGGGGAAAGTCCCGCTCGAGGCCGAGCGAGCCCACCAGCAGGTGCTCGCCGCCCTCGTTGTCTACGCCGCCGAGCTCGTTGTAGCCGAAGCCGCGCACGCTGTTGTCGCCGCCGGTGAAGAAGCGCTGCGACGCCGGCAGCTCTGAGAACTCGTCGATCCAGCTGGCGCCGAGCTCGCCGCGCGATCGCAGGTACCACGGCCCGCCGAGCTGCCAGACCTTCTCCGCTCGCGAGTAGAAGCGCAGGTACGAGGCGTCGGAACCGAGCGTTTGAGGACTGCCACTCAGCTCGAAGTAATACGCCGAGTCGCGAACCCAGCCCGTCAGGAAATTCGGCGGCAGGCTCGCATAGCTGATGCCCGGGATCAGCAGCAGCACATCGCTCTTCGTCCGGTCGGGGAACGTCGTCTGTTCCTGGTTCAGCTTCACAAACAGCACCCGCTGCCATTCCCCCATGGCCTGGGTCAGGCTCGCGACGGTCTCGTAGCGGTCGCTGTCGAGGTCGCCGAGTACTTCGCTGACGTAGCCAGCCGAGAACTCCAGCTTCTCCAGGCTCGGGTCGCCGATCGGAATCGCATAGCGCCCGATGAGTTCCTGCCGGATCTCAGAGAGCGTGGTCTCGAGCTGCCAGCGGTGACCGCTTCTGTTCACGAGCCGGTTGGTCCAGGCGAACCGCCCTCGTATGCCGGTGTCGGTGCCGTAGCCCGCGGCGACGCTGTAGCGGTTGCGCTTGGTCCGCTCGCCGCTGATCGTCACCGGCACCGTCAGGCTCGTCGGGTCGCGGTCTCCCGGCGTGACCGTTACCTCCGAGAAATAGTAGGAATCCTCCAGCGCGTATTGCGTACTGCGCAGACTCTCCTGCGAGTAGACCTGGCCGGCGTCGAAGCGCACGAAACCCTCGAGCAGTTCGGGATTTATCGCATCCTGCTCGATGCGCAGCTCGCCGAAACGGTAGCGGCCGCCGGTGTCGAGCGTGATCCGGGCATCTGCCTGGTAGGCGTCGAGATCCACGACCAGCTCGTGGCGGGTGAGCCGGGCATCCAGGTAGCCACTGTTGCGGGCCACCCGCAGCAGGTCCACCTTCAGGTTCTCGTAGTCCGGATGCACCAGCCGGCTGCCCGCCTTCAGCGGCGACGATTCGATCACCCGGCGCAGCTCGGGGTCCTCGGCGCCGGCACCAACGATATCCACGCCCACGGCACCCATCGTGACCGGCGTGCCTGGACGGATCTTCAGCCGGACCACCCAGTTGGGCTCGTCGCGGCTGGTGCGGCTGCGCACCTCGGGCTCGTAGTAGCCGAAAGGCCGCAACGCATCGGCTGCCTCGTCCACTGCGCGGTTGGCGAGCGTGCGCACCTGGGCGTCCGTCACGTCGTCGCGCTGCGTATAGCGGCTCAGCGTCAGGTGGGCGCGGACGTTGTCCGCGATGTTCCTGTCCACGCCGTCCACCTCGATCCGGATACGATCGGCGGCATGACCGAGCAGCGGCAGCATCAGCAGCGGCGCGAGCAGGCCGCAGGTGCCGCGACGGATCCCGCGATGTCTCATGTCACTCCGGCCACTCTTCATGCGGCGGGGCCGGTGCCGTGCCTGCGGTGGCGCCGCGCCGCTCAGGCAGGTCCCCGAAGGTCTCTCCGACCGTGAACTCGATTCGGGTGCGGCCGCTCTCGCGGCCGTC
>DATIRA010000224.1:0-9796 GCA_035470225.1 Steroidobacteraceae bacterium
GTCTCTGCCCGGAAATCGACGCCCGCGAAAAGAACGTATATGCGATGAAAGTGAGCCGCGAGCAGCGCTTCGTGGACAGCGTAGACCGCTGCGGGCGCTTCTCGATCGAGCGACTCGGCACGTTCTTCGGCGACGGAAACGACATCGCGATGTTCAGGATCCGGTCCAGCGCAAGCGTCCCGATCCAGGGCTCCAGGTAAGGTCCGATCTGCATCGGGCCCGCGGTGAACCGTTCCGGCCGCGTTGCAGCATGTCG
Organism: Steroidobacteraceae bacterium; assembly: GCA_035470225.1. Taxonomy (GTDB): domain Bacteria; phylum Pseudomonadota; class Gammaproteobacteria; order Steroidobacterales; family Steroidobacteraceae; genus DATIRA01. Next base: position 257 of record DATIRA010000224.1, read on the forward strand.
TCGCTGCACGCTACCCTTCACCGGATTCTGGGCGGAGAGGCGGCCCTGATGAAGCTGTGGACAGCTGTTCTGCTCGCGGGCGTGCTTGGCGGCTGGGGCTCGTCGGCCACCGCTCAGGACCTGAACATTCTGTTGCCCGTGCCAGCTCTCGAGCGACAGCTCGGGCTCGAGCCCTTCGAGATCGTCTCCGCCGAGATCAGCCGCCCGAAGGCGAAGGGTGACATCACGCTGAAGGCCGATGCGTCGTTCGCCGGCCAGCCGCCGTATCGGATCAAGCTGCGCAAGGCCGAGCCTGGCGCCGAGGAATTCAACAACAGGCCGCGCTACGACCTGGCTGCCTACGAGCTGCAGAAGCTGTTCCTGGACCCCGAGGAGTACGTGGTGCCGCCCACGTCGTTGCGGATGCTGCCGCTGGCCGAGTTCCAGAAATATTCCCCCGACGTGCGGCCGACGTTCAGGGGCTCGGACCAGGTGCTCGCAGTGCTCCAGTACTGGCTCAACGAGGTCAAGGTGATCGCGGACGTCTACGACCCGTCCCGCTTCGCCGCCGATCCGGTCTATGCCCGGCACATCGGCCAGCTGAACATGCTGACGTTCCTGATCGAGCACGGCGATTCCAACGTGGGTAACTTCCTGATCTCGCGGGCCCCGCAGGGCGCAAGAGTCTTTTCGATCGACAATGGTGTCGCCTTCGCGCACAACGAGAGCGACCGCGGCGACCTGTGGAGGGCGCTGCGGGTGAACAGGCTGCCTGCCGACGCGGTGCAGCGCCTTCGAACGCTCAGCGAGCAGGACCTCGAGGCGCAGCTGGCGGTGCTCGCGCAGTGGGAGCTGCGCGACGGCCAATACGTCGCCGTGCCGCTGGGCGAAAGCCTCTCGAAGTACCGGGGCGTACGACTGAAGGACGACGTCGTCCAGCTCGGTCTCACGCGCGGCGAGATACTCGGCGTCTGGCGACAATGCGAGCGCCTGCTCAAGGAAATCGACGATGGCAAGATCACCACGTTCTGACGCACGGCCGCGCCTTGTGACGCGGGCGGTCGCCTGCTTCGCGACACTGCTCGCGGCCGCTCCTGTCGTGTCCGGCGCGCAGTCGGAAGGCCAGGTCCGCTGGCAGGGCGTCGAGCGGGTGGTCGCGTTCGCCGACGTGCACGGTGCGTACGCTGAACTCACGACGTTGCTCAAGAAGGCAGGCGTGGTGGACGCGGAACTGCGCTGGACCGCCGGCAGGACGCAGGTCGTGAGTCTCGGTGACCTGCTGGACCGCGGCGCGGATTCCCGCAAGGTGATGGACCTGCTGATGCGGCTGCAGCAGGAGGCGACGGCCGCAGGCGGGCGGCTGCACGTGGTGCTAGGCAACCACGAGGCCATGAACGTGCTCGGCGACCTGCGCTACGTCGACGCGGGTGAATACGCCGCATACCTGCCGGATGAGGACGCGGCGCTGCGGGCGAGCCGGCGGGAGGGATTTCTGGCCAGGAATCCCGGCACCACGGCGCAGGACTTCGAGCGGTTGTTTCCGCCAGGCTATTTCGGTCACCGCGAGCTGCTCGGTGCGAAGGGCCGCTACGGTAAGTGGCTGCTCGGCCTCCCCGCGGCGATCGTGATCAACGACACGGTCTACATGCACGGCGGCCCGTCGTCGCAGCTGCAGGGGATGAGCCTCGAGCAGCTCGATGCCTCATACCGCGCGGCGCTTGCCGATTACCTCGGCGCCGAGAAGACGCTGACGGAGGCAGGGCTGCTCTTCTTCGAGAACGACTACGGCAAGCGGCCGGAACTCGCCGGGACGCGACTTGCCGCAATGGCAGAGGGTCCGGACAAGGCAGCGCTCACGGCCGTTGTCGAGCGCTTCCGCGCCGCCGACGACAATCCGCTGCTAGGCCCGACGGGTCCCAACTGGTACCGCGGCGCCGCGTTCTGCAACGAATGCGCCGAGGCGGACGTGCTCGATCCCTACCTGCGACAGACGGGCGTCAAGCGACTCGTGATCGGCCATACGGTGGCGCGCAATGGCACGGTCGTGTCCCGGTTCGACGGCCGGGTCATCAAGCTCGACGCCGGCATGAACCACGCGGTGTACAAGGGCCGGCCGGCGGCACTGATCGCCGATGCCTCCGGGCTGCGCGTGCTGTACGGCGACGACGCGGCGCGCCCGGCCGAGGTGCCGGCAGAGCCGCTCTACCTGAGCTCGCAGCGCATCGATGAGGCGACCGTCGAAGCAATCCTCGCGAACGGCACGATCGAACTGCGGGAGACCTGTGCCCCGGGCATCTTGAATGTCATTGTCCAGGCGAGCGGGCGCAGCGTAAACGCCGTGTTCGAAGCCGCTCCTGACGAGGTCATCCGCCGCGAGCTGGCCGCCTACCGGCTCGACCGGTTGCTCGGTCTCGGACTGGTGCCCGCGACGGTCAGGCGTGAGCACGACGGAAAGGCCGGCATCCTGCAGGGTCGGCCGGCCCAGTGGATCAGCGAACAGGACCGGCAGAACGCACGCAACGGTACGGCCGCGGGACTCGTCTGCCAGACGATCACGGCGACCCCACAATCCGAGCCCGCGCGGCGGTCCCTGCCGGGCGATGGCAAGCCACCACGCATCCCCACAGGAGGCTGGTGCGACGTGGGTGCCGAGTACCAGCTGGCGTATGCGTTCGACGCGTTGATCGACAACAAGGGCCGCGGTTTCGACGGCTACCTGTACGACGCAGACGCCGCAACCTTGTTCCTGAGCGGCCATGCGGCCGCGTTCTCGACCTCGAGGGACGTGCTCGAGCCGCTGCAAGCGCAACTCGCGAAGACCGGGCCGGAAATGCGCAGACGGCTCGAGGCGCTCGATGAGGCCGGCGTAGCAGCCGCGGTCGGCGAGCTGCTCGACAGGCGCCAGGTCAAGGCACTGCTCCAGCGTCGTGACCGTGTGCTCGCCCTCGCGGGCGGCGGATCGACCGGCCGCTGATGTCTCAGGACTGCCGAATCACGCGGCCCCGGAGCACGAAAGTGCTCTCGGCCTCCAGTCCATCGACGTCGCTCGCGACGACGGTGATCGTGACTTCCTCGAAATGCCCCTCCGGGGGCTGACCCGTGAACCGGCGGGTGTTCGGATCGAATCGCAGCCAGGCCGGTAAGGGCCGGCCGTCGGCAAGCCGCGCCGTCAGCTGCAGGACATCGCCCGGATCGGCGTCGTGGAAGGCATCCTCGGCGACGACGTAGTCGAAGCTGCGCCCGGGGACGTAGGCCAGGTCCGGGATCGGTTTCCCGGCTTCCGGCGCGACGTTGATGACGTTCTCCCTGGCCTTGCGACCGAACTCGCGCCCGATCTGCACGGCCAGCGCGATCCAGCCGAGCGCGAGCACCAGGTTGAGCAATGCGAACTGCTGCGCGCCCCAGCCGAGCCAGTGCAGTCCCGCGAAGACGACGCCGGCCTGGATCAGGTCCCCGAAGCGCCAGAAGAACGTGTCTATCGCAGTCTTGCCGTCGTACTTGGAGTCGCGGTCCACCGGCAGGAACAGTGCGTGGCGCGTCGTGTTCATCAATGAATAGTCGATGCTGTTCTCGGCGATCTTGACCAGCCGCACCAGCGTGAACACGGGCACGAAGCCGACCAGCAGCGGCGAGATCGCGAGCAGCCCGTAGCCGATCGCGACGATCATCGGATGGATCAGCAGCGCGCCGCGCACGCCGACGGCCGGGTGACGGTAGAGCCTGGAGACCAGGAACAGCTGGATGCCGAGGCCGACCAGCGTCACCCAGAACTGGAAATCGCCGTAGAAGGCAGTGATCAGATCGCTCTCGTCGAGCCCGCCGCCGCTCTCGGCGACGCGTCTTTCCGCATCGGCCTGCACGAAGTCCGCGAGGATGAATTCGCCGGTCGTGTTGATCCAGTTCAGCAGCACGACCAGCAGCGCGATCAGCAACAGGTAGCGGTCCCGAAGCACCAGGCCGATGCCGCCCATCAACCGCGGCACCGGCTTGCCGTGCTCGGCTGCGATGGCCTTCGAGCCGGCCGGAACCGAGCGGCGCCCGGGCGCCGCGAGCAGCAGCGTCGCGGTCAGCACCAGCGTCGCCAGCAGCATCAGTCCGACCGGAGAGAGCGCCGCAACGGCGAGCTGCGCGGTCTTGGCGCCGGCGAGGGCGCCGAGATTGGCGCCCATCATGATCACCGGGAACAGCCGCTGTCCGCTCTTGATGTTGTAGCTGTCGGCCGCGAACGCCCAGAACTGGGCGATCATCATCACGCCGAAGATGCTCACCCAGACGTAGAACACGAACGCGATCGACACGCTCGCCCAGGCGAGCAGGCTGAAAATCAGCATGTTCGAGGCGAAGAACAGCGTCACCGCGTACAACAGCTGCGCTCCGTCCAGGCGGCGGCGTATCGCGGCGTAGACCGGCACCACCAGCATCAGCACCAGCGCGATTACCGCGACGGCATAGGCACGCACCTCGGCCGAGAAGTTCGTCAGCATGAAGGCCTCGCGCAGCGCCTTCACGATCATGTAGGAGAAGAGCAGCAGGAATCCGTGCAGGAAATACAGCTGCACGCTCCGTCCTTCACCGGGGCGGACCCGCGTGAAGAGTGTCAGGAACCGCTCGAAAGGCGACAGTCCGGCGTGATCAGTCAGCAATCGCGAGGTTCCTCGTCGTTCACCGCTCCCCCACCCGCCGATACTACCCTAGCCGATCGGAACGCCTTTCAGCGCCGGGTCCGATACGGCCAGCGCCCGGGGATATCCGAGTTCCAGGGCTCGCTTGACGTGACGCGCGGCCTCGGTGCGATCGCCTTGCTGCGCAGCCGTCAGCGCGGCGAAGTAGCTCACGTAAGGCCGCTCCGGACCGAGCTCGATCGCGCGCTGCGTGTAGCGCTGCGACCGCTCGGTGTCGCCCAGGCGGCTGTAGTACCAGGCGAGCAACGCCCAGGTTTCGGCATCCGTATCGTTGACGGCTAGTGACTGCTCCGCCAGGCTCACCGCCCGTCGGTAGTCCTCCATCGCCTGCAGGCGTTGCTGCGGGAGCGTCCAGAGGGCATCGGCGCGACTGCCCCAGAGCTCGTAACTCTGCGGCGCGATGTCGATCGCCTTGCGGTACATGACCGCGGCCTCGTCCATCCGGCCGAGGTAGTAGTAAAGCGTCCCTAGGTTCGAGTAGGCACCGCGGCCCGGCTCGATCTCGACGGAGCGCTCAAAGGCCTTGGCTGCCGCCTCGAGATTGCCCGATACCATCAGCGCGGCACCGAGATTGTTGAATCCGCTCGAGTTGCCGGGCGTCAGCGCAGTCACACGCCGGTAGGCCTCGACCGCTTCCTCGCTCCGACCGAAGTTGAACAGGAACGTTCCGAGGGTATTGTAAGTCATCCAGTAACCCGGCTCGACGAGCGTGGCCTCGCGCAGTGCCGCCTCTGCCTCCTCAAGGCGATTCTGTCCCTCGAGTGAGCGACCCAGCCCGATGTGGTAATCCGCGTTGCGCGGTGCCCGGGCAAGCAGCGATCGGTAGAGCGCTTCCGCCTGCTGGTACCGGCCGCTCATGATGTAGAGCGTACCTAGCGCCTGCTCGGTTTCCTCGAGGCTCGCGTCCGCCTCCAGCGCCGCCCGGCAGGCAGTTTCCGCAGCCTGCACATCCTCCGCCGCCTGCGTACGGGTGTAACGGGTCACATAGACCTCGCAGAGCCCGGCATGCGCACGCGCGAAGGACGGATCATCCTCCAGCGCACGCCGGAACAGCGCGTCCGCAGTTTCGAGCGTGCTCATCGCGCCGCCCTTGCGCATTTCCGCACGGCCTGCGAGATAGAAGTCGTACGCTCGCGGATTCATTGTTGGAGCACGCTTCAGGCGCAACGACTCCTCGGGCGTTAACACGATGCGCATCTGCTGGGCGATGGTCCCCGAGATGTCCTGCTGAATCCCGATCAGGTCCTGCCAGGGTCGATCGTAGCTTTCCGTCCAGACGTGGAAGCCCGTGGACGCGTCGATCAGCTGCGCCGTGACCCGCACGCGATCGCCTTCGCGCCGGACGCTGCCCTCGAGCACGTAACGCACCCCGAGCTCCTCGCCAATGGCCCGCACGTCGAGGTTCTTTTTCCCCACCGCGAATGCCGACCTTCGCGCTGCCACGCGCAGACCGGGGATCTTCGCGAGATCGCTCGAGAGCTCCTCGCTGAGTCCGTCTCCGAGGTAGCCCGCTTCACCACCCGGACTCAGGTCGTCGAGCGGTAGCACTGCGATCGAGTTCGGGCTGGGCTCCAGAGCGGCGGTCTCCGTCGAATCGGCCGCGCTCTGCTGGATGGTCTTCCACCATGCATAGCCGGTGACGCCGGCCATCAGTGTCACGCCCAGCAACACGACCGGCGCGAGGGCCCGCCTCGCCTTCGGCATGTGCAAGCCGCCGAGGCCGCTCTCGTCGAAGACGATCCCGCCGGGCGTGATCTCGTAGTTCCAGGCGACGACCAGTACGATCGGCAAGCCGAGCACGGCCAGGATCGTCAGCGCGGTCATCCACCATTGCGGCAGGTGCAGTGGCTCGAAAGTCACCTCCGCCACCTGCAGCACGATCCACATGCCGACCAGGTACGCGCCAACGACCTTCAGCACCTGGCGCCGCTTCAGCTCGATCAGCATGGATTCCAGCCGCGCCGCGAGCGGTCTGCGACTGGCCGCCTCAGGCGCGAGCGCCTCGGCGGGCGGCCTCTGCTGCGATGGCTCGCGCGGCTCGCCCAGCGCGTAGCCTCGCCGGGGCACTGCCAGGACGTAGCGGGGACTGCGGGAATCGTCGCCGAGCGTGCTGCGGAGCGCGCGTATCGTGCCGGCGAGCTCCTGGTCCGCTACCGCACGACCTGGCCAGATCCGCGCCTTGAGCGTCTCACGGTCCACCGCCTCGCCGCCGGCGTCGGCGAGCGCAAGCAGCAGTACCAGCTGCTCCGGCGACAATGCACGGGATTCGCCATTTCGCTCGACCGTTCCCTGATCGGGATCGACCAGCCAGTCCCCGAGCCTGAAGCGGGTCTTTCGCTCGCCTTCAGCCACTCACCGGCCTCTGCGTCCATGTCGCTGGAAACAGCATAGCAGACCACGTCATGGACCCGGAGCATGACGCCCGAATGCCAGGGCCGGGCGCTCGCTCTGCGATCCTGCCAGATGGTTGGGGCTGCCCGATCGATTCCAGGAGTCGCGCCGCCTCAGGCCGAGACCCGGCACAGTGCCTGGTCGAGGTCCTCGATCAGGTCATCGACGTCTTCCAGCCCGATCGACAACCGTACGGTGCCGGGACCAATGTCGGTCCAGCGCTGTTGCTCGGCGGAATAGCCGCGAGGCTGCTGCATCGACGGGGCGAGCACCAGCGACTCGGTCGAGCCCAGGCTCGCTGCGATCGCGAACAGCTGGAGGCTCTCGGCAAAGCGATCGCCGGCCTCGAGACCCGCGGCCAGGTCGAACGCGACGATCGTGCCGGGTCGGTCCATCTGCCGGGTCGCGAGCTCATGTCCCGGATCCCCGGCGAGCCCCGGATAACGGACCCGGGCGACCGCGGCGTGCCGCGACAGGAACTCCGCCACGCGTTGTGCATTGTCGCACTGGCGCTCCCAGCGGACAAAGTAGGTCTTCATGCCACGGAGCAGCAGAAAGGCCGCGTGCGGATCGAGGGTCGGACCCAGCAGCGTCGCGTCCTCGCGCATCGGTTCGATCAGCTTGCGGCCCGCGATGACGGCTCCGCCCATCACGTCCCCGTGACCGGAGGCGTATTTGGTGAGGCTGTGGGCGTAGAGGTCCACGTCATAGCCGCCATGATTGTGCAGGCCGGCCAGCGTGTTATCGAGCAGGGTCACCGCACCGTGCGCCCGGGCGAGGCCCGTGATGCGCTCGAGGTCGGCGACCTTCAGCACCGGATTGGTCGGAGACTCGAACGCGACGAGTCGGGTCGGTGTCTGCTGCAGTACCCGTTCAAGGCCCGCGAGGTCGTCGACCGAGAGCATCGTGCTCGACACGCCGAAACGCCCGAGCAGGCGCCGGATCAGCGCCCGGGTCGGACCGTACATCTCCGCGAAATAGACCACGTGGTCGCCTGAGCGGAGCGTCGCGACCAACGCGGCCGCGATTGCAGCCACGCCGGAGGCGGTGAGCAGGCACTCGTCCCTGCCCTGCAGTTCCGCCAGCAGCAGTTCCAGCTGCCTCAGTGTCGGATTTGACTTGCGGGAGTAGTAGTACCCCTCGCGCTTTCCTGCCCAGAACTTCCGCGTCTCGCCGACGTCGTCGAAAGTGAACTTGACCGACTGGTAGACAGGGGCGACCAACGGCCGGTTGTCGGTCGCGAGCCGGGCCTCGGGAGGATGCGTGACACGACTGCGCTTCCTCATGCGAGGCCCTTCAGCGCAGTTCGAAACCGTCTGCGTCGAGATGCGCCGGGAAACTCTCGCGGAAGGCCTCGAGCAGAGCCCGGTCGAGCACTACCGTCTCCACGGAGTCTCCGCCATGCTCGTTGTTGAGCGGATTGCCGAGGAAATCGAGCGCCACGCTGTCGCCGGAGTAATTCACGCCGTTGCCGTCGCTGCCGACCCGGTTGACGCCGAGCACGTAGCTCAGGTTCTCGATCGCCCGCGCGCGCAGCAGCGACTGCCAGGCACTGCGCCGACGCCCCGGCCAGTTCGCAACGTACACGAGAAGGTCGTAGTCGCCCCGGTTCCGGCTCCAGACCGGGAAGCGCAGGTCGTAGCAGACCATCGGACATATCCGCCAACCCTTGTACTCGACGATCAGCCGACGCGAGCCGGCCGCGTAGTGTTCATGCTCCGCCGCCATCCTGAACAGGTGGCGCTTGTCGTAATGCAGGATCGTGCCGTCCGGCGACGCCCAGACCAGGCGATTGTAGTAACGGCCGTCCTCGCGGACGATCAGGGTGCCCGTGATCGCGCAGCCCAGAGACACCGCCTCCTCGCGCAGCCACCCGACGGTCGGCCCATCCATCTCCTCGGCCAGGGCCTCTGCATCCATGCTGAAGCCGGTCGTGAACATCTCGGGCAGAACGATCAGGTCCGTATGGCCGAACAGGCCCCGGAAGTGATCGGCGAGCATGCGCCGGTTCCTGGCCGGCTCCTGCCACGCGATTTCCGGCTGCACCAGCGTGACACGCAAGTGTGAATTCATCGGTGTTCGTGCACGAGCCTCGATGGAGGTCCCGCCCCTGGCTGAATCAACCCGCAAGGGTGCCCGGATGGGCGGCCCGGGTCAAATGCGCTCGAGGCGTGCGACCGCCGCCTCGAGCGTGGCATCGTCCTTGGCAAAGCAGAACCGCAGCAGGCGCCCGCTGTCCGTCCCGCGCGAGAAGACCGAGACCGGAATGGCCGCGACACCATGCTCCGCGGTCAGCCACCGGGCGAATGCGAGGTCGGGTGAATCGCTGATCGCGGAGTAATCCGCCAGCTGGAAGTACGTGCCCGGCGTCGGACTCAGGCGGAAACGGGTCTGCGCCATCAGCGCGCAAAAGTGGTCACGCCGGGCCTGGTAGAACGCTGGCAGGTTCCGATGGTGTGCCGGGCACTCCTCGAGGACGTCCGCGATC
>DATIRA010000225.1:0-2248 GCA_035470225.1 Steroidobacteraceae bacterium
CGGTCACGATCTGCTCGGCTTCGCCGTTGGCCTGCTGCAGCTCCTTCTGGCCCCGCTCGGCGGCGGCGAGGCCGTCGGCGATCTTCTTCTGGCGATCCTCGATCGCGCGCAGAAGCGGCGGCCAGATGAACTTGACCGAGAACCAGATCAGGATCAGGAAGACGATCGCCTGCCCGATGAGCGTCGCATTGATGTTCATGGCGACCCTCCGGCCAGCGCGCGTCAGCCCTTGAGGCTGGCGAGGAGCGGGTTCGCGAACGCGAAGAACATCGCGAGCGCGACGCCGATCAGGAACGCTGCGTCGATCAGGCCGGCCAGCAGGAACATGCGGCCCTGCAGCGTCGGGATCAGCTCAGGCTGGCGCGCGGCCGCCTCGAGGAATTTCGAACCCATGATCCCGATGCCGATGCAGGCACCGATCGCGCCGAGGCCGATGATGAGGCCGAGTCCCAGCGCGGTGAAGCTCTGGATCTGAGCGATGTATTCCATTTGCAGTCTCCAGTCGTGCGGTTGCGTTACAGGTCGAAGCGGCTCAGTGATGCTCGGTGGCCATCGCCGTGTAGACGATCGTGAGCACCATGAAGATGAAGGCTTGCAGCGTGATGATCAGGATGTGAAAGATCGCCCAGGCGGAACCCATGAGGATCTGGCCACCCATCGAGGCCACGCTCGGGATGTTCGCGCCGGCCCAGGATGCGCCGAGCAGGGCGATCAGCATGAAGACCAGCTCGCCGGCGTACATGTTGCCGAACAGTCGCATCGCGAGCGACACCGGCTTGGAGAGCAGCTCGACGATGTTGAGCACGAAATTCGGGATCCACAGCAGCGGGTTCGCGCCGAACGGCGCCGTGAACAGTTCGTGCACGTAGCCGCCGGCACCCTTCGCCTTGAAGCTGTAGAAGATCACGATCGCGAGCACGGTGAGCGACATGGCGAACGTGGTGTTCGCGTCGGCGGTGGGCACCGCGCGCCAGTAATGCAGCCCGAACATGCTGGCGATGGCCGGCGGCAGGTCGACCGGTAGCAGGTCCATGGCGTTCATCAGGAACACCCAGACGAAGATGGTGAGCGCAAGCGGCGCGAGGAAGCGGCGGTCCAGGTGGAAAACCTCCTTGACCTGGGTGTCGACGAACTCCACCACCATCTCGACGAAGGCCTGCCATTTGCCCGGCACGCCCGGCGTCGCCTTGCGCGCCGCGCTCCAGAACAGCCAGAGCGCGAGCAGGCCCAGCATCACCGAAGTGAAGAGCGTGTCGACGTTCCAGCTCCAGAAACCGTCGCCCACCGTGAGGTGCTTGAGGTGGTGGGAGATGTATTCGGTGCTGTCTGCGGGGCCTTCGCCAGCCATGATCAGTCTGCGACTCCGAACTGTTGTTCCGAACTCCGCGCACTCGCACGCGCGGCCCCAACCCAGTAGCCGAGGAAAGTGGCCGCGTAGGCCCCGATCAAGGGCAATGCCTCGATCCCCGGTGACCGCAGTGCCAGCGCCAGCACGGCGATCGTAAATGCCACTTTCACCAGCCACCCGGTGATCAGCCCGATCGCCGCACGTGTCGCGGTCATTCCGCTACCGCCGCGCAGCATCGCGAGCGCCATCAACGTCGTGGCGGCCACGCCGATCCCGGCTCCGTACAGCGCCGACATGCCGGCCAGACGGCCTGCCGCAGCCCAGCAGCCGCCGGCGACGACCAGCCCGATCAGGCCCTGAGCGAGCAGCACCGCGCGCGCTTCGCGTCGGCCGTCCTGCATGTCGAGCGTGGTCGAGGCCCTCAATCAAGACTCCGGGCAACAAAAAAGCCACTTCATGTGCCGGGCGCTCCGGCCACGGGTGGCGAGTTCTTTCAGCCGTTACCCGGGACGGTTAACGCCATGCGGCGCGGCCTCCGGAAGGCCGCAAATTATATCGGTTCTTTTTGCGGTGCTTCAATTGTGTGTGCACTGCGTCATGTACCGACCTTAGGCGGGCTCAGGCGCCGAGGCCGCCTGCCGATCCGGGTGGTGAACCTGCTCGCGCCAGGGGCTGGCGAGACTGCAGCGGTCGTCCGCGGTGGGTTCCGATTGTCAATGGCAAAGATGCAATGTGTCTCTTCGACAGCCATCTCTAATTCTATTGTTCAGAAAATATCGGGTTCCCCGTCGGGCTGCGCAAGCTCTGATTCTATTTGCGAATCACGGCAGCCCGCGCGCGGGGGGCCACGTCCACGATTGGATTGCCGGCACCGGATCTACTTCAGGTGCGCAAGGATGC
>DATIRA010000226.1:0-8718 GCA_035470225.1 Steroidobacteraceae bacterium
AGCGTCGCGAATTCAAGGCCGACCCGAGCAACCGGGCGGTAACGTCCACTATCGGGATGACCCTGTCGTAGGCCATGCGCGTGGGGCCGATGACGCCGAGTACACCGACCGTCTCGTCGCCGAGCGCATAAGGCGCGGTCACGACGCTGCAGTCGTCGAGGATCTGGTAGCCGGATTCCTGCCCGATGAAGATCTGCACGCCTTCGGCGCGCAGCGACAGGTCCAGCAGGTGCAGTATGTCGCGCCTGGCCGTGAACGCCTCGAACAGCCGCCGCAGCTTGTCGACGTTGGAGAGCTCCGCGAATTCCATCAGGTTCGTCTCGCCGGCGATCACGTACTCCGGCTCCCCTTCGCGATTCTCGCCGAGCATCTGCTGCGCGAGGCCGATCGCGTCGCGCATCAGCTGGTTCAGGCGCTCGCCGGTCTGGGCGAGCTCCGCGACCAGGTCGGCGCGCACCTGGTGCAGCTCCTTGCCGGCGAACTGCTGGTTCAGGAAATTCGAAGCGCTCCTGAGCTCATCGGCGCTGTAGTGCCGGTCCAGCTGCACGATCCGGTTCTGCACGTCGCGGCCGTTGACGACCATGACCGCGAGCACCCGGTTGTCCGACAGCGGCAGGAACTCGATCTGGCTCAGCGCCCGATGCGGCTGGCGCGGGATCGTCACGACGCCCGCGAGGTGGGTGATCGAGGACAAGGCCTGCGAAACGGCGGCGACGATCGCTTTCGGCTCCTGGCCCTGCTCCTCGTCCAGTCGGCGGCGGAGATCCTCGATCACCTCGTCGAGCGCCAGCGCCTGCCGCTGGCGCAGCAGCGTATCGACGAAGAACCGGTAGCCCTTGTCGGTCGGGACGCGGCCAGCAGAAGTATGCGGGGAGCTGACGAAGCCGTATTCCTCGAGATCCGCCATGACATTGCGCACGGTCGCGGAACTGAGCTGCAGTCCGGAGTCGCGCGACAGCGTCCGCGAGCCGACGGGTTGCCCCTCGCGGATGTAGCTCTCGACCAGCACCTTGAGCAGGTGCCGGGCCCGTTCGCTGAGCAGGTCTTCGTTCGGGTCGGGCGACATCGCGCTAAGTTACTGTCAATACAGCCGTTTTTTGCTGGGCGTGCTACTGAAGCTAGCAACCGCGGCGCGGGCAAGTCAAGCGCTCCATGCATGCAATCCCACCAGCTTCGTGCACTGGCCGCCCGCGCGCCACGCGTGCTAAAAGGCTGGACACTCATGAGCACCGCCGCCCCTGCATTCGAACGGGTTGCGCTGGCCGGTCGCGGGACGGATCCGCGCGTCGGCGCAGCCATGCAGCAGCTTGCTCTTCACCTACGCGACCGGGGCCGGGTGGTGCTGGCGCCCGACGATGCAATCCTGGACGTCGCGGCGGGAGACGTCGAGCGACTCCCGGAAGGCGACCTGGCGGCGGCGTCCGACCTGGTCGTGGCCGTAGGCGGCGACGGCGCGATGCTGCATGCGGCGCGCATGGCCGCGAGCGCCGGCGTGCCGGTGCTCGGCGTCAATCTCGGTCGGCTGGGATTCCTCGCGGACGTTCCGCCCGAGCGCATGCTCGACAGTGTCGATGACGCGCTCGCAGGCCGTTGCGTGCCCGAGCAGCGAATGCTGCTGACCGCCGCGATCACGGACTCCGATGGCGAGGCCAGCGGGCTGGCCCTGAACGACGTCGTGGTCAGCAAGGCCGACGGCGGACGGATGCTCGACCTGCGCACCTGGGTCGATGGCGGTTTCGTGAACACGCACGGCGGCGACGGTTTCATCGTCTCCACCGCCACGGGTTCGACGGCCTACGCGCTCTCCTGCAGCGGGCCGATCGTGCATCCCGGGCTCGAGGTGATCGTGCTGGTACCGATCTGTCCCCATACGCTGTCGGACCGGCCGCTGGTCGTCAGTGCCGCCAGCCTGATCGAGATCGAGCTCGTCGAGCGAACCGACACGCGAGCCCAGATCATCTGCGACGGCCTGGTGCTGCGCGACCTCGAGCCCGGCACGCGACTGCGGATCGCCCGCGCCCCGTTCACGGCCACGCTGCTGCATCCGCCGGGGCACGATTACTTCAGGCTCCTGCGCTCCAAGCTGCACTGGGGACGCGGGCCTCGCGGGGGCGAGCCTCCGGCGGACTGAACGCGGATGCTGACCCAGCTCCAGATCCGGGACTTCGCCATCGTCGAGCAGGTCGAGCTGGACCTGGGCGCGGGATTCACGGCGCTCACCGGCGAGACCGGGGCAGGCAAGTCGATACTCGTCGACGCACTGATGCTGGCCGTGGGAGGTCGCGCGGACAGCAGCTGTGTACGCCATGGCAGTGAACGGGCGGAAATCAGCGCAGTGTTCGATGTCACCGGCAACCAGAGCGCCGCGGCCTGGCTGGCAGAGCAGTCGATCGAGCACGAAGGCGAATGCGTGTTGCGCCGCGTCGTGGGCTCGGACGGCCGCAGCCGGGGCTATGTGAACGGTCGCAGTGTCGCGATCCAGTCGCTTCGCGAACTCGGCGCGCTGCTGGTGGACGTGCACGGCCAGCTCGAGTTCCAGTCGCTGACGCGACGGGGCCAGCAGCGCCGGCTGCTGGACGAGGCCGGCGGACTCGACGCGGAGGTCGCGGCCGTTGGCGCTGCATTCCAGGACTGGCGCGCGCTGAGCCGCGAGCGCGAAGTGCTCGAGCAGCGCTCTGCCGACCGTGCGGCGAGGCTGGAGCTGCTCTCCCACTACGTCGCCGAACTCGACGCGCTCGACCCCAAGCCAGCTGAACTCGATGCGCTGCAGGAAGAGCGGCGGCGAATATCTGCGATCGGGCGGATCGCCAGCGGCGCGGCCGAGCTGGAGCGGCTGCTTGGAGGCGACGCCGGCGCCGAGCAGGCGCTCGGCCGTGCGCAGTCGGTCGCGCGGCCGCTGCTGCCACTGGACCCGGCGCTGGAAGCCATCGAACGCCTGCTCGAGGAAGCCGCGATCGCCTGCCGGGAGGCGCTGGCCGAGCTCGGACGGTACGCGACCTCGCTCGAGGCCGAGCCGGGCCGGCTCGAAGCGATCGAATCACGGCTGGCGGCGCTCGAATCGGTGGCCCGCAAGCATCGCGTCGAGCCGGAGGCGCTGGCCGCGCTGCGCGATATGCTGTCGGCGGAGCACGACTCGCTACGCGACGTCTCGACCAGCCTCGCGCAACTCGAGCGCAGGCTCGCCGGGAAGCGTGAAGACTACCGTCGGGCCGCCGAGCGATTGAGCGCGGCGCGCCACGGCGCCGCTGGGTTGCTGGATAAGAAGGTCTCCTCGCTGATGCAGCAGCTCGGGATGCCGGACGGCGTATTCCAGACGCGCCTCGCGCTGCGCGAGCCGCCGGAGCCTTCCGAATACGGTGCGGACGAGATCGAGTTCCTGGTCGCCGCCAACCCCGGACAACCTGCGGGGCCGCTGGCGAAGGTCGCCTCCGGCGGCGAACTGTCCCGCATCAGCCTCGCGCTGCAGGTGGCCACGCTGAGCGTCGCGCACCTGCCGTCACTGGTGTTCGACGAGGTCGACGCCGGGGTCGGTGGCGCCGTGGCGGAGATGGTCGGCCGACAGCTCCGGGCCCTTGCCGACGCTGGCCAGGTGCTCTGCGTCACTCACCTGCCCCAGGTGGCGTGCCAGGCCGGGCAGCAGGTCCGCGTCAGCAAGCTGACTCAGGGCGGAACCACGCTAACGCGGGTCGAGCCCCTCGGACCCGAGGCGCGGGTCGAGGAAATCGCAAGGATGCTGGGCGGCGCCCGGATTACCGAGCGGACGCGGGAACACGCCCGTGAGATGCTCCAGTCAGCCGCGGCGGAGTCTCCGGGGCAGGACGCGCCGAGGGCTACTTCTTCTCGCGGTAGGGGCAGTTCTCGCGCACGCAGTGCCCGTGCAAGGTCAACGAGTGGTCGGCCAGCGTGAACCCGAGCCGGGCCGCGACGGCCTTCTGGCGGGTCTCTATCTCCTCATCAGTAAACTCCTCGACGCGGCCACAGTCGATGCAGACGATGTGGTCGTGATGCTCGCCCTCGTTCAGCTCGAACACGGCGCTGCCGCCCTCGAAGCGGTGGCGCGTAACGAGGCCCGCCGACTCGAACTGCGTCAGCACCCGGTATACGGTGGCCAGCCCGATGTCCTCGTTGGACTCGAGCAGGCGCCGGTAGACGTCCTCGGCACTCATGTGCCGCGGCTGGCTGCCCGCGAGGATCTCGAGGATCTTCATGCGCGGGGTCGTCACCTTGAGCCCCGCTTCCCGCAGTTGAATCGGCTCCACCACAGATCTCCCCTCGCGCCCGGCCCGCGATGGCGGGCTTGTTGTATGATCCGCGCCCATTATGTCCGGCATGAACCGGCAACTCCAGACAGATGACCGCACCTAGCATCAACCTGCCGTCCAGACGACTCGCGCCCGCGGCCATGGTGGCCGCGCTGGCCGCCGCCGCGCTCGCCCTTTCCGCATGCGTTTACCGGCCGACGATCCAGCAGGGCAACCTTTTGAAGACCGAGGACGTGGACCAGGTGACGCAGGGCATGACGCGCACGCAGGTCCGCTACCTGCTCGGCACGCCGATGATCAACGATCCTTTCGACCCGCAGCGCTGGGACTACGTCTACCGCCTGACGACCGGGAGAAAACGCAATACCGTCGACGCGCATTTCATCGTGTACTTCGAGGGCGACAACGTAAGCCGCGTCGAGAAGGTCGCCGTGCCCGGGTCGTACGTCCCGACCGACAACGAAAAAGAGGCCATCCGGGACCAGAAGGAGGCGGCCGAATCCGCAGTGGAGACAGCCCGCGAGCCCCCGCCGCCGCCGTCGATCGAGCCAGCCCGACCGGACGCCGGGCGCCCGGGAAACTGAGCCGCCCCTGTTTGCCTTGCGAAGTCCCGTCCCCGTCAGTGCCCGGGCGCGCATGGCGCGGACATCTGACCCGCCTCACTCGCCGCGAGTGCGCCGTCTCTTGCAGTGCACCTTGACGCACCTACGGCTCGCGCGTAATTGAGTTGGACACCCGCCGTCCAGCGCGGCGAGCGGTCGCCGCCCGGACCGGTCGATTTCCCGGCCCCGGGCCTTTCACCCGCGACATCGCCACCGGGAGGTTGTGAGGCCATGAGCACGATTCGTCTCCTCGTCGGTACCCGCAAGGGCGCGTTCATCCTCACCGCGGACGGCGTACGCAAGCGCTGGCGGGTCAGCGGCCCGCACCTCGCAGGCTGGGAGATCTACCACCTGAAGGCGTCGCCGGCGGAGCCCGGGCGCCTGTACGCATCGCAGACCAGTGGCTGGTTCGGGCAGATCATCCAGCGTTCCGACGACGGCGGAAGGACCTGGAACGCCCCCGGCACGCGGCCCGAGGATCTCGTCAGCGCAAACGGGATGCCGGCAGGAAAGAGCAACATGTTCCTCTATGAAGGCGAAGTGGGCACACACAAGTTCTACGACGGTTCCCAGCGCCCCTGGGAGTTCCGTCGCGTCTGGCACATCGAGCCTTCGCACACGGATCCGGACGTAGCCTACGCAGGCGTAGAGGACGCAGGCCTGTTCCTTACCACTGACGGCGGTCGGACCTGGAAGGAGTTGCCGGCGCTGCGGCAAGTGAAGGGTCACCTGTGGCAGCCGGGCGCGGGCGGCATGTGCCTGCACACGATTCTGCTCGATCCGCAGAACCCTGCGCGGATCTTCGTCGCCATTTCGGCAGCAGGCGCGTTTCGCAGCGACGACGGTGGGCAGAACTGGAAGCCGATCAACCGGGGGCTCAAGTCGCCCTACGAGCTGCCGGACCCGGATGCGGAGGTGGGGCACTGCGTGCATCGAATCGCTCAGCATCCCGCGCGCCCCGACGTGCTGTTCATGCAGAAGCACTGGGACGTGATGCGCAGCGATGACGCCGGTGACGTATGGAGCGAGGTCAGTGGCAACCTCCCGACCGACTTCGGGTTTCCGATAGACGTGCATGCGCACGAGCCGGATACGATCTACGTGGTGCCGATCACCAGCGATTCGCTGCACTATCCGCCGGATGGGCGCCTGCGCGTGTACCGGAGCCGCACCGGAGGACACGAATGGGAGGCACTGACGCGCGGCCTGCCGCAGCGCAACTGCTACGTGAACGTGCTGCGTGACGCGATGGCGGTCGACCAGCTCGACCCCTGCGGCATCTACTTCGGCACAACGGGCGGCCAGGTCTATTGCTCGGCGGACGGCGGTGATTCATGGAAGGCGGTCGTCCGCGAACTTCCTCCCGTGCTGTCGGTGGAAGTGCAGACACTGCCATGATCCGCGTGGCGCTACCCTATCACCTGCGAAACCTCGCAGGTGTGCCCGGCGAGGTCGAGCTCGCGCTCACCGGGGCAGCGACGCTTGGGGCCGTACTCGACGAACTGGAGGCGCGCTACCCGGCGCTGAGCGGCACGATCCGTGAGCACGGCACGCTGCGCCGGCGACCATTGATCCGGCTGTTCGCCTGTCGACGGGACCTGTCGTTCGAGCCCGCGGATGCGCTGCTGCCAGAGGCGGTGATACGCGGCGAGGAGCCGCTCAGGATCGTCGGAGCGATGGCTGGCGGCTGACAATGGCATCGCCGGCGGGCTGCTATGCAGCTGTCGTCGTGTCGTGACGACAGCGCGGCGTCCCGACGGGCACGTCCGGCGGATATGTCATCGAGTGGCTGGTCGCCGAGCCGCTGCGGCGTCTCTCGCTCAATCCGACCGATGCGGACCGGAACGGCCCCCGCCCGCAGCCCGGCGCCGGCGCATTTCGCGAGGGTCGGCCTGCAGCGGCCGATAGATCTCCACGCGGTCGCCCGGCCGCAACGGCTGCTCGTGAGCCGCCCGACGCCCGTAGATGCCCAGTTCGAGGCGGGTCGCCCCGAGCTCCGGGAATTCCTGCAGGATGCCCGACGCCTGTACTGCGGCGATCGCGGAGAGACCCGGTGCCAGCGCGAGCCTGATGACCCGCTGCCGGTCGGGCCGGGCGTAGGCGACCTCGATCCAGTCGACCTCAGGCGCCGCCATACAGGCCCCGCGCGCGCGCAACGAAGGCGTCGATCAGCGTCCCGCAGCTCTGCTCGAACGAGCGGCCGAACACGAGCGAGACGACCGCGCTCGAGAACTCGAAGCGCATCTGAAGATCGATGCGCGTGCCGGCCTCGCCGATCGGCTCGAACGCCCAGCGTCCCTCGAGCACGCGAAACGGGCCCTCGACGAGGCTGAGGCTCATCCAGCCGGGTCGCTCGAAGACGTTCCGGGTCGTGAAGCGCTCGCGCCGCCCGCCCCGCTGCATCCCGAGGCTCGCGAGCAGCTCCGACTCGGCCTTCTGGTGCAGCTCGGCGGACTGCACCCAAGGCAGGAACTCGGGGTACCGCTCCACGTCCACGACGAGATCGAACATCTGCTCGGGCGTGAACGTGACGAGCGCAGAGCGCCGGACTTCGCGTATGGTCATGCGCTGAAGAGTACTGAGGCCGCCGCAAGTGTATGCGGTACGGCTAGAATGCGCGACCGACCCGGCGCGACCCGAATGCCAGCACCCAGCAAGGACAAGCAAGCTCCAGCCATCGCGCTCAACAAGCGCGCGCGGCACGAGTACTTCATCGAGGACAACTTCGAGGCCGGGCTGGCGCTGCAGGGTTGGGAAGTGAAGAGCCTGCGGGCCGGCCGCGCGCAGATCGCCGAATCCTATGTGCTGATCAAGGACGGCGAGGCCTGGCTGTTCGGCGCCCACATCTCACCGCTGCCGACCACCTCGACCCACGTGGTCGCGGACCCCACCCGCAACCGCAAGCTGCTGCTGCACCGGGCCGAGCTCGACCGACTGATCGGCGCGGTGGAACGCCGCGGCTACGCGCTGGTGCCTCTCAAGCTTTACTGGAAAAAGGGCAACGTCAAGGTCGAGATCGGCCTCGCCAAGGGCAAGAAGGCCCACGACAAGCGGGCGACCGAGAAGGACCGCGACTGGCAGCGGGAGAAATCGCGGATCGTGAAGGGGTTCAGAAGATAGCGGGTAGTGACTAGCGGGTAGCGGATAGTTGATAAGACCCTCTCCCTGCCCTCTCCCGCGCAGCGCGGGAGAGCGTGCCCGGAGGGCGGGTGAGTGCCTCTGATTCCGCCCTCTGCACCAGCCACTACCTGCTATCCGCTATCCGCTATTCACTATTCCCTTCCTTCCCTTGCATTCCCCCTCCCTGCCCCTACACTAGGGACCGACTGGGGGCGACCGGTTTCGACGTGGGTCGCGAAACTCCAGGTGCATGCCGAGGTGCAAGGCTCCTCGTTAAACCACTTGCAAACTTTTAGTTGCCAACGACGACAACTACGCTCTGGCGGCTTAATCCCGCCTAACCTCCGCCTGGCATGTGCCTGTGCATCCAGAATCGGGGGACGCGCTCACAGGATCGCGGTTCCGGTGTGCTTCAGGGCCGGCCCGCTAAAACGTTCCTGAGCTGGTCGTACGTCTTCCCTGCCGCTCGGGTAGCGTCCGACGAGAATCAAAGAGACGGCTAAGCATGTAGGTCCTGGAATGTAGGGCTTGCGGACGCGGGTTCGATTCCCGCCGCCTCCACCAGTTAACCCCGGTCAGGCCGTGATGCATCACGGCCTGACTCTTTCCCTCCGCTCACTCGGTCGAAAGCCGGCCGCGGTCTTCACCCGAGCGGCGGCCTGATATGCTCGAAGTCCCACATCCCCGGTGGCCCGCATCGCGGGGCGCCGTCAAACAGCTTTTTCTTTATTGAT
>DATIRA010000227.1:0-4483 GCA_035470225.1 Steroidobacteraceae bacterium
AGTGAGTGAGTGAGCCAAGTCCGCAGGGGATGACCAGGAACAACAATTCGAACAGGGAGTGCAGAGCAAGACCCCAACCGTAGGGCGCTGACAAGAAGACCAACCGACAAGAAAAAGAATCTGAGCGCCCCCGAAGACCCCGGCCCCGCGACAGCGGGGTCTTTTTTTGCCTGTATCCTTGGCCGGATGGCCGACCTGCCCCTCAGCCCGCACGCGACCGCGATGCTGATCTTCACGGTGATCGCGTTCCTGATGTTCACGCGCGAGCGCATCCCGATCGCGGTGACCAGCCTGACGATCATCGCGGCGCTGGCCCTGGGCTTCTACCTGTTCCCCTTCCAGGGCCCGGACGGGGAATTCCGGCCGCAGCAGATCTTCTCGGCCTTCGGCCACGAGGCCCTGATCGCGATCTGCTGCCTGATGATCCTGGGACGCGCGCTGATGGTCACAGGCGCGCTGGAGCCGCTCGCGCGGCTGCTCGCGCGGCTCTGGGCCTTCAACCGACACCTCGCGATGCTGGCCGTGCTCACCTCCGCGCTGGTCCTCAGCGCTGTCATCAACAGCACGCCCGTCGTGGTCATATTGATGCCGATGATCATCGGTCTTGCGCTACGGGCGGGCGGTTCTCCGTCGACGACGCTGATGCCGATGAACTTCGCTGTCGTCGTTGGCGGCATGGCGACGACGATCGGCACCTCGACCAACCTGCTGATCGTCTCGCTCGCCCGTGACCACGGCGCCCCCGACATCGACGTGTTCGAATTCACTCACCTCGTGGTCGGGCCGTCGATTCTCGCGCTGCTGTACCTCTGGCTGATCGCCCCGCTGCTGCTGCGAAAGCGCGGGAACCCTCTCGCAAGCATCGCACCACGGAAGTTCAATGCCGTGCTCTACGTCGGACCGCGTAGCCGGGCACAGGGCCGTACGCTCGGCCGCGTCCGCAAGTGGACCGGGAACAAGATGCATGTGCAGCGCGTCCGCCGAGGGGAGGAGACGCTGGCGGCGCTCGATGACCTGCGACTCGAGCAGGGTGATCGCCTGCTGGTTTGCGATACGTCCTCCTACCTCAAGGAATACGAGCAGTCGCTCGGCACGACGCTTTACGACGCGGGCGATATCGACAAGCTGCCGCCGGAGGCGCATCCGGCGCTGGCCCAGGACCAGCAGCTGGTCGAGGTCGTGATCACGCAGGAGTCGCCGCTGCACAACCGCACGCTGCGTGAAGTGCGTTTCGCCGACCGTTTCGGCGTCGTGATTCTCGCGATGTACCGCCCGGCGGACGAGGCTTCGTTGCATGGCGAGATCGTCGACCGCAAGCTGCGTTCCGGCGACGTACTGCTGGTGCAGGGCCCCATGTCGCGCATCGATCTTCTGAAGAGCGAAGCGGGCGTCCTCGTGCTGGATGGCACGCTGGACCTGCCGCGCACACGCAAGGCCCCGATCGCCGTGACCATCATGGCGCTGGTCGTCACGACCGCGGCGCTCGGCTGGCTGCCGATTGCGATTTCATCGCTGCTCGGCGTGCTGGCACTGATCGTGACGGGCTGCCTCAAGTTCGACGGGCTCGGTCGCGGACTCAGCCCGGAAGTCGTGCTGGTCGTCGTGGCAAGCCTCGCGCTCGGCCGGGCACTGACGGCCACGGGCGGCGCGGACGTGCTGGCGGCTGCGTTCATGTGGGTGGCCGGCGGGCTCTCACCACAGGCCGTGCTGGCCGCGGTCATGGTGTTCCTCGGCATCCTGACGAATTTCGTCTCTAACAATGCCGCCGCCGCGATCGGCACGCCCGTGGCGCTTTCGATCGCCCAGCAGATTGGCGCACCGCTGGAGCCGTTCATCCTCGCCGCGATCGTCGGCTGCAACCTGTCCTTCGCGACGCCGATGAGCTACCAGACGAACGTGCTGATCATGCAGCCAGGGGGATACGTGTTCGGCGACTTCGTTCGCGTCGGTGGACCGCTGGTAATCCTGATGATCATCGCTTTCTCGATGCAGCTCGTGCGCGCCTACCCGATCTGAGCGCGGCGCCTCGGGTAAGATCGACTGACGAACACAGGCCATCTGCAGACGCCCATGCCAGAGAATTCCGCCGACACCGCTCTGCCGGAAATCATCGCGCACCGCGGTAACGCGATGGAGTTCCCGGAAAACACGTTGCAGGCACTGGAGTCCGCCGTCGAGCTCGGGCTTCGGCACGTCGAATTCGACGTGCAGCTCACTGCCGACAAGATCCCGGTCGTCTTCCACGATGCTGATCTCGAGCGCGTCGCTGGCCGGCCGGAGTCGCTGCACGAGGTCTCCTGGTCGCAGCTCTCGGAGATCCCGGTGGGCGAGCAGCATCGCTTCGGGCGTCGCTTCGCGTTCACTTACCCACCCTCGCTTGCGCAGACCGTCGATGCGCTCGCCGGCTGGCAGGGCGTCACGGCCTTCGTCGAGCTGAAGCGGGCGAGCATGCGACGGTTCGGTCGCGAGACCGTGCTGCGCCGGGTGACCGACGTACTGCGGCCGATCCTGGACCGCTGCGTGCTGATTTCCTTCGACCTGCCGAGCTT
Organism: Steroidobacteraceae bacterium; assembly: GCA_035470225.1. Lineage (GTDB taxonomy): Bacteria > Pseudomonadota > Gammaproteobacteria > Steroidobacterales > Steroidobacteraceae > DATIRA01. Next base: position 2,550 of record DATIRA010000227.1, read on the forward strand.
GCAGATCCTTCGCCCGATGACCGGCGCCCGGGTCGGCTGGGTCGTCGAGAAGTACGACGATGACGCGCGGGACGCGGCCGCGCAGCTTGCTCCCGACTACCTGTTCTGCAACCTGGAACGCCTGCCCGAAGGCACTTCCCGGCTCTGGCAGGGACCGTGGTCCTGGGCGCTGTACGAGGTTCGTGACCTTAATACCGCCCGATACTGCCAGCAGATCGGCACGACGTACGTCGAAAGCATGGCGGTACGCGGGCTGATGAACGCCTACGGCGAGCACAGGCGCAGCTGGTAGCAGGCTGCGCCGGCCGCCGGGAATGCTGTACCTCGCACTGGACCAGGGAGGACACGCGAGCCGCGCGCTGTTGTTCGACGGCACGGGGCAGCAGGTCGCGGCCGCGCACGTGCCGGTGGCGACCTGCGGGCAGGGCCTGCGTGTCGAGCACGACGCCGAGGAGCTGGCCTGCTCGCTGGAGGTCGCTGCGGCGGACGTGCTGGAGAGCCTCCCGGCCCGCGATCGCAGCATCGCCGCGGCGGGCCTCGCGACCCAGCGCTCTACCATCGTCTGTTGGGAACGCAGTAGCGCACGGCCCTTGTCTGCCGCCGTTTCCTGGCAGGACCGCCGCGCGCACCGGTTCGTGTCCGGCCTGCAGGGGCTGGAGCCGCGGATCCGGGAACTCAGTGGACTCGTGCTGTCCGCGCATTACGGCGCGAGCAAGCTTCGCTGGTGCCTCGACAACCTCCCGCCGGTCCAGCGGGCGGCCGATCGGGGTGATCTGCTGATCGGCCCTCTTTCGAGCTTCCTGCTTGCCCGGTTGCTCACCGGGAGACCCGCGCTCGCAGATCCGGCGAACGCCGCCCGCACCCAGCTGTATGACCCGGCCCGGGGCGACTGGTCGCCGGAGCTGCTCGAGCTTTGCGGGGTGCCACGGGAGCTTCTCCCGGGCTGCGTGCCGACGCTGCACGAGTTCGGAACGCTGGCGACCGCCCAGGGCGCCTGCCCGCTGCGCGCCTGCACCGGGGACCAGGCGGCGGCCGCGTTCGCGTTCGGCCGTCCGCGCGAGGACACCGTCTACGTCAACGTCGGCACCGGAGCCTTCGTCCAGCGAATCTCGCCGCTCGGAGCGGCACTACCGGATGGCCTGCTGAAGAGCGTGCTGCTGTCCGACGGCGAAGCGTCGGTGTTCAGTCTCGAGGGCACCGTGAACGGCGCCGGAAGTGCAGTCGACTGGCTTCGCGCGCAGGTCGCGCTCGACGTTGATCGTGCGATCGGTGCGCTCGCCGGGAGCGCTGCGATGGAGACGCCGCTGTTCCTGAACGGGATCGGCGGGCTGGGAGCACCGTACTGGAGGCATGATTTCCAGAGCGAGTTCATCGGTCGGGGGGACGATCAGGGTCGCGTGCGCGCCGTCATCGAGAGCGTCGCGTTCCTGTTGTGCGTGAACCTGGAGCGGATGAACGGCGACCGGCGACTCGAGCGGATCGTGATTTCCGGCGGTCTCTCCCGTTGCGACTACCTCTGCGAGGTGCTGGCCGGGCTGAGCGGGCTCGAGGTCCAGCGCATGAGCCAATGCGAGGCGACCGCGCGGGGCGTGGCGTTCCTCGCGGCCGGCCTGCCCGACGGCTGGACGGACGTTCCGGTCGAACGGTCGTTCGAAATCGAGGCCGGAGCCGCGCTCGCAGCGCGTTTCGCCGCCTGGCGGGCGGAGCTCGAGCGACGACTGGACCGAACGGAGTCCGCTCAGGCCGGACCCAGCGTCTCGATGATCTCCCGCGCCAGCCAGGACTCCTCGCCCCCCGAGTAATAGCCGCAGTGCCCTCCGTAGCGGGTGCGGGTGATCGAAAGCGATGGAGCGCGCGCCAGCCTGGCGAGGTCCCCGGCCGGAATGATCGGGTCGTCCTCGGATGCGATGATCCGCGTGCTTGCGGCGAGTCCC
>DATIRA010000228.1:0-2876 GCA_035470225.1 Steroidobacteraceae bacterium
TCGTCCCTCTCCTGTTCCAGTGCGCGCGGGACTGCGCGACTTGCTGATGGACATGAGATGCGGGAGATCGGCAAAGGGTTGCAGCGCTACGGTGACTCGCTGCAGCGCCGGACGTGGATCACAATTCCTGCGCGGTCAGAACTTCTCCATCAGTGCATGCAGCCGGTCCTGAAGCTCCGCCGGCGCCGCGGACTCGGCGGTTGCCTTGAGCCGCTGCGTCAGCAGGCTCTCGAGCTGCTTGCGCGAGTAACAGCTGCGGCAGTGTCCAAGGTGGTGCTCGATCCGTGCCAGCTTTTCCGGATCGCGGATCTCGCCGTCCAGATACGCGTAGAGCGATTCGATCGCCTCGAGGCAGCCGATCTCATCGGGGATATCGTCGCGCGGATCGCTCATGGTCCGTCTCCGGCGGCGGGCCGGGTCGCTGCCAGTCCGGCGTCGCGGGCCTGTTGCCACAGGGCCTTCTGCAATAGCGTGCGGCCGCGCTTCATGCGCGAGCGGACCGTCCCCGGCGGTACGCCGAGAACCTCCGCTGCCTCGTCGTAGCCGAGGCCGTCGACATTGACCAGCAGGATCGCGGCTTGGAAGACCTCGGGCAGCGACTCGATGGCCGCCAGTATCTGCCGACCGAGCAGGTCGTTGCTGACGCGACGCTCCGGATTGGCCCACCAGTCCAGGAACTCATCGGACTCCTCGATCAGCAGCGAGGCTACATCGCCCTCGCCTTGTTCGTCATGGGGCATCTGCTGGTACGACGACTCCATGGGCCGCGCTGCCCGCCTGCGGCGATCGCTGACGAAGCAGTTGCGCAGGATCCGGAACACCCAGGCACGAAACAGCGACCGCTCGGTCAGCGTGCCGATCGCCGCCCAGGCCCTGGTCACGGCCTCGGCGACCAGGTCCTGGGCGTCGGCGGAGTTCCGGGTCAGCCGCAGCGCCACCGAGTACAGCGCGTTCATGTTCGCCTCGATGCCAGCGGTGAAGAAGTCCCGTATGTCGTCCTGTGCATCCATCACCGTTGAGTATCGCAGCTGTCAGGCCCGGTGGCGCCGGGACGGTCGTCGTTCAGAAGCTGAGCGTCACCGCGCCCTCCCTGGCGACGGCCAGCATTGCGGCCGAGCCCGCCAGCGTCACGCCGTCCATCAGGTCATCGGCCGTGTAGCCGCGTACGCCGGCGCAGGGCGGACAAACGAGGATCTCGCCGCCACCGTCGACGACGTTCTGGATCATGTCCTTGATCGGCGGGTCGAGCGGATTCGGACGCGCGACCGTGGCAGCGCCCTTGCGTACCCAGTCGACGCCGGAACTCACCAGGAACATCGTCACCTCGAAGCCCATGCCGACGCCGCCATTGGCGACGCTCCATGCGACCGAGGAACGCTCGTCGTTGAAGCCGTTCGTGACGATTACTACCATCTTCTGCTTCTGCTCAGGCATCGAATTGTCCTCCCGCTAGTGTTGTCGGGGCCGGCCATCGGATCTGGCCGCCTCCGGTTCAGTCCGTTTTTGGACCGCTTACTAGGGATGACGCACGGGACGGGCTCTCAGGTCCCGGTCTGGGAAAAAATTTTTCGTGTCTGCCCTTCCAGGGCAATGCAGAAGACGATCGCGGTTCAGTGCCTTCGGTCAATCGCAGCGAACCCAGAACTCCCGCATGCCGCGAAACGCCGGAATCGCGCGGAACGCGTGGCCCCGCTCGCTCCTGCGCAGCCTCGGGAAGCGCCGCAGCAGGCCCAGGATCGCCTCCTGGGCCTCGACTCGCGCCAGGTGCGCGCCGAGACACAGGTGCCGTCCGCCGCCGAACGACTGGTGATGGGTGTCCGCCCGCTCGATGTCGAACTTGTCGGGGTCGGGATACACCGACGGATCGCGATTGGCCGCGGCGAGCGACGGCGACAGTGATTCACCCTTCGGCACCGGACAGCCGCTCACCACGATGTCGCGGTTCGGCGTGCGGCCGGAGTTGGTCACCGGTGAATCGTAGCGCAGCATTTCTTCGACCGCGTTGCCGATCAGCGACGGATCGGCACGCAGCTTCTCCATCTGCTCCGGAAATTCCAGCAGCGCCCGCGTGCCGTTGCCGATCAGGTCCGTAGTCGTCACGTTGCCCGCGATCAGCAGCAGGCGGCACTGCGCGATCATCTCCTCGTGCGTCAGCTTGTCGCCCTCGAGCTCGGCGCGGATCATGTCGCTCAACAGGTCGTCGCCAGGCGAATCGCTGCGACGCGCGATTTCGTTCGCGAACAGCTCATCGAGTGCCTGCTGTGCGGCAGCGGCGTCGCGCCGCTGCTGCTCGGTCGGGAACGGATTGAATCCGACCTGCACCACCTGGTCGGACCAGGCGTGGAAATTCTCGTACAGCGCCGGGTCGACGCCGAGCATCCTCGCGATCACAACGGTCGGTACCGGCGCGGCGAATCTCGCGATCAGGTCGAACTCGACCTCCGTGATCGCGTCCAGCGTGTCTTCGACGATGCGCCGGATATCCTCGCGCCAGCGCTCCACCTCGCTCGGCCTGAACGGTCCACTCACCAGCCGGCGCAGGCGGCGGTGATCCGGCTCGTCCATCAGCAGCATGTCCGGCTTCTCGCCGAAGCCGAGCTGGCCGCCGATCACCTCGCGCGTAAACGAGCCTGGATTGGCCTTGCGCGGATCGGTGAAGAATTCCTTGTCGTGCAGCACCGCCTTGACGTCGTCGTGGCGCGTGCAGAGGTAGCGGTTCATCACGCGGTCATGATGCACCGGCGCGCGCTCGCGCAGCATCTTCAGTATCGGGTACGGATCCTCGCGGAAACGCTCGCCGACCGGCGTGAGTTCGATGTCCTCTGGCAGCACTGACTCGTGATCCGTGTCGTGCATGGTTCTCTCCCAGCTGCCCG
>DATIRA010000229.1:0-4486 GCA_035470225.1 Steroidobacteraceae bacterium
GGTGACGAAATGAAGGTCCTGATCATCGGCTCGGGCGGCCGCGAGCACGCGCTGGCCTGGTGCGTTGCCCGCTCACCGCGCGTGACCGAAGTCTTCGTCGCGCCCGGCAACGCGGGCACCGCCTTCGAATCGCGCTGTTCCAACGTCGACATCGCATCCGACGACATTCCCTCGCTGCTGCGCTTCGCAATCGAGCGCGCCGTGGACCTGACCATCGTCGGCCCGGAGGCGCCACTCGTGCTCGGAATCACGGACGAGTTCAGCGCCGCGGGGCTGCGCTGCTTCGGACCGAGCCGGGAAGCCGCGCAACTGGAGGGATCGAAGTCCTTTACGAAGGACTTCCTGGCCAGGCACGACATCCCCACGGCCGCCTACGCGACGTTCACGCGCCAGGACTTCGACCCGCAGTGGGTACGGCGCCAGCCGACACCGCTGGTCGTCAAGGCGGACGGCCTGGCCTCGGGCAAGGGCGTGATGATCTGCGGGAGCCACGCCGAGGCGATCGAGGCCGCAGAGGCGATGTTCGAGGGCCGCTTCGGTCCCGCGGGTGAGCGCGTGGTCGTCGAGGAATTCCTCGAGGGCGAGGAGGCGAGCTTCATCGCAATGGTCGACGGCCAGCACGTGCTGCCGTTGGCTACCTCGCAGGACCACAAGCGGCTGCTCGACGGCGATGCGGGCCCGAACACCGGCGGCATGGGTGCCTACTCGCCGGCGCCGGTCGTCACGCCGCAGGTGCACGAGAGCATCATGCAGCAGGTGATGCTGCCGACCGTGCGTGCGCTCGCGGACGAGAATGCTCCGTACGTCGGTTTTCTGTACGCCGGGTTGATGATCTCAGCGGACGGCCAGCCGAAGGTGCTCGAGTTCAATTGCCGTTTCGGCGACCCCGAGACCCAGCCCATCCTCGCGCGCATGCGCTCCGATCTGACCGGGCTCTGCGACGCCGCGCTGGATGGGCGCCTCGCCGAAGTCAGCGTGGACTGGGATCCGCGGGCGGCCGTCGGCGTGGTGCTGGCCGCGGCAGGCTACCCGGACAGCGTTCGCAAGGGCGACGTGATCCACGGGCTCGAAGACGTCGCGACCACCGCCGGCAAGGTTTTCCACGCCGGCACGGCCCGCCGCGGCGATGCGGTCGTCACGAATGGCGGCCGGGTCCTGTGTGCGGTCGGGCTCGGCGACACGGTCGGCGAGGCCCAGCGGCAGGCCTACGCACTGGTGAACGCGATCTGCTGGGATGGCATGCAGTTCCGCCGCGACATCGGCCATCGAGCGGTGGCCCGCGAGGGCGCGGCCGTGCAAGCTCAGCGGCAGCCGTCCACGTAGCCGACGGAGGGCTCGACACCGGCGCGGATCGCCACGATCTTGTTGCCCACCGCCTCCATGATGATCGCGTGCCGGCCGTCCCCTGCCGGAAAGAGCAGGTAGACGCCATCGAAGATGTTCTCGTTGTTGCGGACCAATACGTCCGGATACAGCCGTACGACCGAATCCATCGTATCGCCGATCTGCACACCGAGCTCGGTACGGACACCCGGGCTGGAATCGGCCCGGGTGATCACGCCGTCCTCGACCATGAAGCGCAGTCCGGGCAGCGCGTCGAACTCGACGAACTGGCATGCTGCGTTGGTGATCTCGCCAGCGACGCTCTCGCCGAGCAGCACCTCGGTCTCCGCGAGCGATCCGCCGAATGCCACCGCGCCGACGCCGTTGTAGCGCAGTACCGGCGCCGTCGATGAGCAGCCCGAAAGGCCAGCGAGCAGCAGCAGCAGAAAGTTCCTTATGGCAGGCACTCACGTCTTCCGGTCTGGATCCGGCCGCTAGCATAACCCGCCGCAGGGCGGGCGGGGGCCGCGCGGTGACGGCTCAGGCCGACGTGGCGCGGCGCTCGCGGGCCAGCAGGTACAATCCTGCGCCGGTCACGATCGCGCCGCCGGCCACCGTGACCCCGTCCGGCAGCACGTTCCAGATCGCGAGGTCCAGCGCGACGCCCCAGAGCAGTGCCGTGTACTCGAACGGTGCCACGACCGAAGCCGGTGCCGCGCGGAACGCCTCGGTGATCAGCTGCTGCCCGAGCGTGCCTGTCAGCCCGATACCGAGCAGCAGCCAGCCGTGCTCGATGCGCAGGTCCTGCCAGACCGGCAGGGACAGCAGTCCGGCGCCGACCGCGAGTGCCGCGGTGAACGAAAACACCATGCTTTCGGTCGTGTCCGTGCGCGCGAGCAGCCGCAGGCTGACCGCGGCGAGGGCATAGCAGCACATCGCCACGACCGCGGCCAGCGACGCGGCCGACACCCACTGTCCGCCCCGGGGGCGCAGCATCAGCATCACGCCGGCGAGCCCCACCGCGATCGCCACCCATTGCGCCCGGCTGACGCGCTCCCCGAGCAACGGAATCGACAGCGCAACGATCAGCAACGGGGCGAACATGAATATCGAGTAGGTGACGGCCAGCGAGGACTCGCGCACCGCATAGACGAAGCTCGTCAGCATCAGCACGGCGAGCACGCCGCGCAGCGCGTGCAGCGGCAGGTTCACCGGGCGCAGCCGCGCGAGCCGGCCCCGCAGCAGCAGCGGCAGCAGTATGAACGGCAGCGAGGTCGCGCCACGCAGGAAACTCACCTGCATCGGCGGATAGTGGGCCGCGAGCAGCTTGAGCTGCGCATCCATGGCCGAGAACGCGGCGACGGCCAGCGTCATCGCGAGGATGCCCTTCAGGTTTCCTGGCTGCATCTCGAACCGGGCGGACGGCCGGTCCCCGCTCACCGGGGCCCGCGCTGCCGGACCCCGCGGCCTGCGCTCAGCGCTTCATCGAATCGAAGAACTCGGCGTTCGTCTTCGTGTCGCGCATCTTGTCGATCAGGAACTCCGCAGCCGCGAGCTCGTCCATCGGATGCAGCAGCTTGCGCAGGATCCAGATCTTCTGCAGCTCGTCGGGCGAGGTGATCAGCTCCTCTCGGCGCGTGCCGGAGCGATTGATATTCAGCGCAGGGAACACCCGCTTCTCGGCGATGCGCCGGTCGAGGTGGATCTCGCTGTTGCCGGTGCCCTTGAATTCCTCGTAGATCACGTCGTCCATGCGCGAGCCGGTATCGATCAGCGCGGTGGCGAGAATCGTCAGGCTGCCACCTTCCTCGATGTTGCGGGCCGCGCCGAAGAAGCGCTTCGGGCGCTGCAGCGCGTTCGCATCCACGCCGCCCGTCAACACCTTGCCCGAACTCGGCACCACGGTGTTGTATGCGCGCGCGAGACGGGTGATGGAGTCGAGCAGGATCACGACGTCCTTCTTGTGCTCGACGAGGCGCTTGGCCTTCTCGATCACCATCTCGGCGACCTGCACGTGACGGCTGGCCGGCTCGTCGAAGGTCGAGGAGACGACCTCGCCGCGCACGGTGCGCGACATCTCGGTGACCTCCTCGGGCCGCTCGTCGATCAGCAGCACGATCAGGTAGACCTCGGGATGGTTCGCCGTGATCGAGTTCGCGATGTTCTGCAGCAGCATCGTCTTGCCCGCCTTGGGGGGCGAGACGATCAGGCCGCGCTGGCCCTTGCCGAGCGGCGCGACCAGGTCGATCATCCGCGCGGTCAGGTCCTCGGTGCTGCCGGTGCCGCGCTCCAGCCGGAAGCGCTTGGTCGGGTGCAGTGGCGTCAGTTTCTCGAACAGAACCTTGCTACGCGCATTCTCCGGCGAGTCGAAATTGATCTGCCCGACCTTCAGCAGCGCGAAGTAGCGCTCGCCGTCCTTGGGAGGCCGGATCAGGCCGGAGATCGTGTCGCCGGTACGCAGATTGAACCGGCGGATCTGGCTGGGGCTGATGTAGATGTCGTCCGGGCCGGCCAGGTAGGAACCCTCCGGAGAACGCAGGAACCCAAAGCCGTCCTGCAGGATCTCGAGGACGCCGTCTCCGTATATGTCCTCGCCGTTGCGGGCGTGGGCCTTCAGGATCGCGAAGATGATGTCCTGCTTGCGCGAGCGCGCGAGGTTCTCCAGGCCCATCTGCTGGGCGAGCTTCAGCAGCTCCGGGATCGGCTTGTGCTTCAGCTCGCTCAGGTTCATCGAGCGGCGGCTGGCCTCGAGCTCGGCCGGGCTGATGACGTCGAGGTCCTCGCCGTCATGGAAGTCGTCCTGGGGCAGTTCGTCCTGGCGCGGACCCCGGTTGCCGTCCTGGCCGCCGCCACCACGTCCTCGCTTGCCGGACCGGCCTCGTCCCTGGTTGCCGAGGTAACCTCTCACGGGGGGGCCTCTCACAGCTTGCTGTCGAGAAAGGCGGCTACGTCGGCCTTGCGGACCGCGCCGATCTTCTGACCCTCGGCCTGACCGTTCTTGAACAGGATCAGCGTCGGGATTCCCCTGACGTTGAACTGCATCGGCGTGCGCGGATTCTCGTCCACGTTCATCTTGGCGACGACCAGCCGGCCGGCGTACTCCGCGGCGACCTCGTCGAGAATCGGGGCGATCATCTTGCACGGGCCGCACCATTCGGCCCAG
>DATIRA010000230.1:0-2866 GCA_035470225.1 Steroidobacteraceae bacterium
GTCGGCGGTGAGCACCATCAAGACGGGCCTGCAGACCGGTGCGGGAGTCGAGATGGGACCGCTGATCAGTGCCGATCAGCGCAAGCGCGTGGCCGGCTTCGTCACGCGCGCGAAGCGCCAGCGGCACATCGAGGTCACCACAGGCGGTAAGGCGGGCAGCGGCAGCGGGTTCTTCTACGAGCCCACGGTCGTCGCTGGAGCGCGGCAGTCCGACGAGATCGTGCGGCGCGAGGTGTTCGGCCCGGTCGTCTCGGTCACGCGCTTCAAGGACACCGAGCAAGCCATTGCGTGGGCCAACGACTCCGACTACGGCCTCGCGTCCTCGGTCTGGACCAGGGACGTTGGCAAGGCGCTGGCGGTGGCGGCACGCCTGCAGTACGGCTGCACCTGGATCAATACGCATTTCATGCTGGTGAGCGAGATGCCTCACGGCGGCCTCAAGCGCTCCGGATACGGCAAGGATCTTTCGATGTACGCGCTCGAGGACTACACCGTCGTGCGGCACGTGATGGCGATGCTGTAGCGGCAGGCCGGCATGCCACGGCGAAAGACAGGCTCGCCCTGAAGCAGCTTGCGCAGAAGCGGGCACTCGATCATCTACCGGATCGCCGTGGGCCCGCGGACCGCCGACATAAGGCCCCATCACGCTAAGCGGGATGGGTCGGGAAGGCCTTCCGAAAGTACTATCCCCCAGCAATGGCCTGGGCGGTCTGTCAGGGAGTTGGTTCTTCTTCCGCGTAGATCCTGACGAGCTCGTACAGGAAATCGCGTCCGTCATACAGCGACTGCACGCGAATGCGTTCGTTAAGGCCGTGGACTCCGCCCATGTCATGGTCGAAGAACAGCGCTCCGATCCCGTAGGTAGGGATGCCCGCGGCACCGACGAACTGCGCGTCGGTCGCTCCGGCCTGGAACAGCGGCAGCACGGGCACGCCAGGGTACACGCGCGCTGCCACCTGCTCGATCGGTCCCATGATCTCCGGCGTCAGCGGCGGCGCCTTGGCCATCGGACCGCGCGTCTGCAGCTTGGTGACGCTGATGTCCGGATCCTCGACGATGCGCGACAGCGCCTCGCGGACCTCCTCGAAGGTCTGGTCCGGGTAGATCCTGCAGTTCACGTTGGCCCTTGCACGTTGCGGCAAGGCGTTCTTTGCGTGGCCCGCTTCCATCATCGTTGCGACGCAGGTGGTGCGAATCATCGCGTTCCACGTGGGATTCTGCGTGACCGCGGCTGCGGCTTCCGCGTTGCCCGGATCCGCCACCAGGGCACGCATCGCGGCACCGGTCTCGCCGCCCTCGATGTCCGCCATTCGCATGAAATATTCTCGTGAGGCATCGTTCAGGCGGATGGGAAATTCATGCGCGGCGATCCGTGTGAGGCCGGCCGACAGGCGGTAGATCGCGTTGTCCTTGACCGGCCGCGAGCTGTGACCACCGGGGTTCCGTATCTCGAGCAGGTAATCCTGGCTGGCCTTTTCGCCGGCCTGCACGGTCATCATCACCCTCCGACCGTTCTCGTCCAGCGTGCCCCAGGCTCCCTCGTTCAGGGCGAATGCGGCGTCGATGAGCTCGCGCTCGTGCTCCGCGAGGTACTCCGCGCCGTTGAACGCACCGTTGGTCTCTTCGCCGCAGGTGAGCGCCAGCTTCACGGTTCGCCTGGGCTGATATCCCTGCTTGAGAAAGCGGATCAGCGTGTCGACCCAGATTGAGGCCATGGCCTTGTCGTCCGCGACGCCGCGGGCATAGAAGTAGCCGTCCTCCTCGAACAAGGTGAAGGGGTCGCGTGTCCAGTCCTCCCGCTTCGCCTCGACGACATCGATGTGCGCGAGCAGGAGCACCGGCCTCGTGGCCGCGTCGCGGCCTGGTAGGGTGGCAACGAGACCGCCCTCCCGGGGGTGATCCGGCAGCGCAAAGAGATGAAGGTCTCTTTCCGGCATCCCGGCTTTGCGCAATCTCGACGCCATCTTCTCCGCGGCCTCCGTGCAGCTGCCGGAGGAGAGAGTCGTGTTGGTTTCGACGAGCTCGCGGAACCGGTCTCGGAAGGCGAGCTGATCCGCCGAGAGCGCCGCGGATTGGGCGGGCATGGACTCCAAGAGAAACAGCATCGGGAGTGCGCGCAGGAGCTGGGCCGTGTTCACGTGTTGCGTCCTGGTGGGCGGCGATCAGGGAGCGCGCATCCTAGCAGGCCCCCGCTGCCCGAGAGAAAGAGAGAGAAAGAGTGCCGGTGTTACGGTTTCGGTTCGATGTGCTCGAAAGTGCTCGCGCTGCAGCCGAGGGAGAAGCTCCCGGGCATCTTCGGGGCGATGGGACAGCTGGCGAGGCGAACGATGCGTCCCAGGTCAAGGATCGCGCCGGCAAGATCCTGCTGACGATCAGTGACTGACGGCGCCTGCTCTGCCGCGCTGGCCGGGCGCTCAGAATTTCACGCGAAACAGCGTGCTGGTCGGTCTGGGATCGCGGAACTCGGGTGGCGTGCGGTACAGGTCGGTCTCGAGCCGGTTCTGCATCTCTTCGTAGGCGGAGTCGTAGCCCCAGGTGATGCGTCCGGTCTCGATGGTCGGAGTGTCGCGCCAGCCGTCATCGGCCGGCGCCGCCCGCCAGGGCTCGGCGGTCACGATGACTTCCTCGAGCTGGTAGTCCTCGTAGTTGATCGACAGGTCGAGCGGCTTGGCCGGGTCCGCCTGCGGACTCGCCCAGACGGCGAGCAGGCAGGCGCCGAGCCACCAGGCCCCGGACGGCCGCGCTGCAATGGTCCTGCTCATCACCGTTGCTACCTGGGTGTCGCCTTGCTCCAGTCGAGGCTGTCGAACCAGTACTTGTGCCGGGTCGGCAGCCACTTGTCCGCCTGGCGCGCCGCAATCCAGGC
>DATIRA010000231.1:0-2453 GCA_035470225.1 Steroidobacteraceae bacterium
CATCGAGGCGCTGGACGGCGGTGCGCCGGTGATTGCCACCGACGTGCTCGGACCCCGGGACACTGCCCGCGACTACCCGATCGAGCTCGTGCCGCCGGACGATGTCGATGCGCTCGCGGAGGCTCTCGAGCGGGCCTACGCGCGGCCCCGCGAGCGCAGATCGCCCGACCTCTCGGATTTCCACGTCGACGCGATCGCGAGCCGTATCCTCGAGGCCTACCGTGAAGTGATCTGCGGGCGCGTCAGATCCTAGCGAACACCCGGCCCGCAGCCTCGATCGTCGCCTCGATTTCCCGCGTGCCGTGGGCACCGGAGACGAAGCCGGCCTCGAAGGCGGACGGCGCGAGGTAGACGCCTTCCTCCAGCATGCCGTGGAAGAAACGCTTGAAGCGTTCGACGTCGCAAGCCGTGGCCCCCGAGTAGGAGGTGACCGCCGAGGCGTCAGTGAAGAACAGGCCGAACATGCCGCAGACGTGGTTCGTGGCGAGCGGGACGCCGGAGCGAGCGGCGGCTGCGGCGATGCCCTCGACCAGGTGACCGGTCGCGGCGGCGAGCGCGGCGTGAAAGCCTGCTGCCTCGATGCCCTCGAGCGTCGCGAGTCCGGCAGCCATCGCGACCGGGTTCCCGGACAGCGTTCCGGCCTGGTAGACGGGGCCGAGCGGCGCAAGCTGCTCCATGATGTCCCTGCGTCCGCCGAACGCGCCGACGGGCATGCCTCCGCCGACGATCTTGCCGAGCGTCGTGAGGTCCGGGCGCACGCCGTAGAGCTGCTGCGCACCGCCGCGGGCCACCCGGAACCCGGTCATGACTTCGTCGAAGATCAGCACGGCGCCGTGCCGGGTGCATTCCTCGCGCAGCGTCTCGAGAAAGCCGGCGACCGGCGGGATGCAGTTCATGTTGCCGGCGATGGGCTCCACGATCACGCAGGCGATCGCGGGTCCGAGTTCCGCGAACACCGTCCTGACCTGTTCGAGATCGTTGTAGGTCAGCGTGAGCGTGTGGGCCGCGAGTTCGGGCGGCACTCCCGGCGAGGTCGGCACGCCGAGCGTCAGCGCGCCGGAGCCGGCCTTGACCAGCAGCGAGTCGGAGTGGCCGTGGTAACAGCCCTCGAACTTGACGATCTTGTCGCGCTGCGTGAATCCCCTGGCGAGCCGGATCGCGCTCATCGTGGCCTCGGTCCCGGAACTCACCATCCGGACGAGCTCGATCGAGGGCACGAGCTCGACGATCTTGCGGGCCATGACGGTCTCGATCTCGGTGGGAGCACCGAAGGACAGCCCGTTCACGGCCGTTTCCTGCACGGCGCGGATGACGGTCGGATGTGCATGGCCGAGGATCATCGGGCCCCAGGATCCGACGTAGTCGATAAACCTGCGCCCGTCCGCGGCCGTCACGTAGGGACCCTCCGCGCTCGCGAAGAACACCGGCTCGCCGCCGACGCCGCGAAATGCGCGAACCGGCGAGTTCACGCCGCCAGGAATGTACTTGCAGGCTTCGGTGTACAGGCTCACTTGAGGATCTCCGGCGCTCGCGCGGGATCCGCTAGTCTAGCAGCCGGGGCATCACGGCCCGTACCATACGGACGCGCTCTGCCTGGAGGTGTGGTCTTGAAGACCTGGATGTGCGTGAACTGCGGTTTCGTCTACGAGGAGGCGAAGGGGCATCCTGAGTCGGGCATACCGCCGGGCACGAAATGGGCGGACGTGCCGGAGGACTGGGTCTGCCCCGACTGCGGCGCGGACAAGAGCTCGTTCGAGATGGTCGAGATCTGAGAGGGATCGTGAGCGTCGGCACGACGGCCGCCACCTATCTGCTCGCCATGCTCGGCAGCGCGCTCGGGGGCGGCGCGCGCCTGTGGATCTCGACGGTGGTCGCGCGCGGCCACGGCGCGCAATTCCCCTGGGGGACGCTCGCGGCGAACCTGGTCGGCTGCCTGCTGGTCGGGCTGCTTGGCGCGTTGTTCGCGCCGCCGGGCCGGATACACGATGCCCAGCTGCTGCGCGTATTCCTGGTGGTCGGCGCGCTGGGCGGTTTCACTACGTTCTCGGCCTTCTCGCTGGAGACGATCCTGCTGGTGCAGCGCGGGCAGTGGCCGGCAGCGGTCGGCTATGTCACCGCTTCGGTCCTCGGCGGCCTCGCGCTGGCTGCGGCTTCGTACGCGGCGTTGAGTGCGGCATTGCGCTGACTTGCGATTCCGCTTCGGTTTGGTGGGGGCGGCGCCGTTTGCCCTGCGGGTTACCGGGATCCCGCGCGGGACGCCACGAGCACGTCCCTGTGGGCTCCGCGCGCGCCGTCCAGGGCGCGCGACGGCCCGCGGGGGATCCCGGTAACCCGCAGGTCACGGCGCCTTCGGGGTCGCCGCGGCGCTGGTGGGGCGTACGAGGGCAAGTCGGGGCGTTCGCACGGGCCGTGCGAGGCAGGGATGCCGAGCCCGGAGCCTCCAAGGAAGGATT
>DATIRA010000232.1:0-4685 GCA_035470225.1 Steroidobacteraceae bacterium
GCAGGCCGTGAGGGCCGGGACGATCTACTCGGTGCCCGCCGATACTGTTTCGCGCGCCACGCCGAGGCTCACAGAGGGCATAGCGGCGGTGTGCGAGGCACTCGCCGCAGCCCGGATCGCTTACCGCTGAGCGCTCGCGAGCATCGCCGGCTCACTTCCTCCGGTCATGGCGCCAGAGCACTTCAGAGCCGTGCTCGTGCCGTGCCAGGACCCGCGCCAGCACGAACAGCAGGTCCGACAGCCGGTTCAGGTACTTCGGCACATCTGCAGCGACGTTCTCGGACCGTGCCAGCGACCAGACGCGCCGCTCGGCCCGCCGTGTGATCGTGCGTGCAACGTGGCAGGCGGCTGCAGCGGGGCCGCCGCCGGGCAGGATGAAGTCCTTCAACGGCGGCAGGCTCTCGTTGAACCGATCGAGGGTCTGCTCCAGGCGTTCCACGTCGCTCCCGGTAATCGCGCGGTGCCCCGGGACGCTCAGTTCCCCGCCGAGATCGAACAGCTCGTGCTGCACGTTGGTCAGGCACTCCGCGACGGCCTCGGGCAAGCCGGGAACGGCCAGCAGCACGCCGATCGCGCTGTTCGCTTCGTCAACGGTCCCGTAGGCCTCCACGCGCAGGTGCTCCTTCTGAACCCGCGTGCCGTCTCCGAGCCCGGTGCTGCCGTCGTCACCGGTCCGCGTGTAGATTTTCGTCAGTCGGTGACCCATGCCAGTTCCTCTGCTGCGGGTTGCCCGTGCATCCCCCTCGGGTATGAGCGCCGCGCAGCCTGCTGCGGCTCGCTGCGCCCGGCGAGGCCAGCAGCACGGGCGCCGCCGGCGGGCGTGTAACGGAACGACAGATACAGGCCGCGGCCCGGTGTGTTGTAGGTATGGGCCAGCTCGTAGTCCTCGTCCAGCACGTTCTCGATGCGTCCGGAAAGCTCGAGCCGCGGGCCGACGCGCCAGGTCGCGTTCAGGTTCGCGAGCACGTAGCTGTCGAGCGTGACGGCTTTGGGAAACCCGAAGTCCTTCCGTGCGCCGGTCGCGAGCAGGTCGAGGCCGAGTTCCACCGGGCCCAGGCTACGGACCGCGCTCAGCGTCAGGCTCTCGCGCGCCCGACGGAAAAGTTCCTCGCCCGTTTCCAGGTTCTCGGGATCCTGCAGTACCGCCTCGACGGCCAGTCCCCAACCGCTCCGGCGGTACTGATAGCTGGCCTCGATCCCGCGGATACGCGCCTCGGCGACGTTGCGATTCTCGCCCAGGAACGGGTCATAGGACAGCGTGACGAACTCGATCAGGTCGCGAATGTCGTTCTCGAAGGCCGCGACCCGAAAAGCGTGTCGCTCTCCGCCGCGAACGCGCAGGCCGGCTTCAACGCTGCGAGAGCGCTCGGGCTCGAGGTCCGGGTTGCCGCCGTAGCCGTAGCGATCGGTCGCATCCGGCGCGCGGAAACCGGTGCCCGCGAGCGCGTAGAGCGTCAGCGACTCGCTCCAGGCGTAGCCGTACTCCAGGTTCCAGGTGACGGCGCTGCCGGCCGTGTCGTGTCCGGTGTACCCGAGGGCGAGCAGGCCATGGTGCCGGGTCGACGAGATACGGTCCTGCAGAAACAGGTTGACCGTGTCCGTGTCGACCCGCAGCCTCTCGCCGAGCGACTCACTCGACGCGCGCTCGCGGGTCAGCAGCAGTCCGGTGCTGATCGCGTGCCGGTCGCCGGCCGGTCCGTCCACCTGCAGGTCCAGGCTGTCGCGGCGCGTGCGCAGGAAATCGTCCGACTGGTTCTGCTCGATCTGGTCGTCCATGTGGCTGAAGCGCAGCGCGACCAGAGAACCTGCCGCCGGCCAGCGCAGCTCTGCGGCTGCCGTGGAGGTCTCGAAGTCCTGGTCGACCGGCGTCAGGAAGAAGTCCGAGTACTCGGTCGTGCCCTGGGCACGCCAGTAGCGGAGCGCGAAGCCGGCGGGGCCGAGCTCGCCGCGCAGCTGGGCGCTTGCATTCAGGTTCTCGAAGCCGCGCTCCGTGTCATCGAAGCTGCGCGTCGGGAAACCATCGCTGTCGAGCCAGGATAGCCCGAAGTCGAAGTCCGCCGCGCCGGCCTCGAGGCCGGCGGCGAGCGTGGCCTTGCGCGTGTCGTAGTCGCCGTAACCGAGCTCCGCGCTCCAGCCGCTTCTCGTGCCGCGGCGCGTGATCACGTTGATCACGCCGCCGATCGCATCGCTGCCATACAGCGCCGAGCGCGGTCCCTTGACGATCTCGATGCGTTCGATCAGGTCGGGCGAGATGTTCTGCAGCGCCGCGAGGCCGATCGTGCCCGGGTTGATGCGGATGCCGTCGATCATGACCAGCGTGTGATTGCTTTCGGCACCGCGCAGGAACACTGCGGTCGTCTGGCCCGGCCCGCCGTTGCGCCCGAGTTCGATACCGGCGTGGAAGCGCAGCAGCTCCGCGACGTCGTTCGAGGTCGCGCGCTCGATGGTGGCCCGGTCGATCAGCACGACCGGCGCGAGCACCTCGTCGAGCGGCTCCGCGATACGCGTCGCGGTGACGACGATACGCTCCTCCGCCTGCAAGTCCTCGGCGGCTTGCGCCACCACCTGCGTGAGCGCGAGCACCGGGCCTGCGAGCCACAGCGAGAAGATCAAGCTACGCAACAGACACCCCCGTGCGCACCCGCATGGTCTGGGCCGACCCGGATGGTGCAGGCGGAACGGGGCTGTCGAACGCGCCGGGTCCCGCCGCCTGCCCTCCGCAGCTTCGGCAACGATCCGACAGGCCGGTCTCCGGGCTTTCGAGCGGGCCGTGGGGCCCCGCCCGCATCGCCTTCCCGCGCTGTGCGCAGTGGCTGCCGGAACCTCTCCGGCCGATGCGAGCTCGACTCGACTACCGTTGCGGGGGCAGCGCCGGCTTCGGACCGGCTTCCCGTTCTCCCGGGCATGGGCCGGGATCACCTGACGGTGGCCGCAAGTTAGGGAAGCCGCCGCTGACTGTCAAGGCGGCGCGCGGCGACGTGCATGCGGCGCTGGGATCATGGAAGATGCGGGTTCCACCTGCTCTCGGCCAGCGAGTGACATGGCGCATTCACCCTACCTCGCCGCTGCACTGGAAGCGGCTCACGCCGCCGAGGACCTGATCCGGCGCTACTACCAGCGCAATGTCGAGGTGACGCTGAAGGCGGACAAGTCGCCGGTCACGCAGGCCGACGTCGAGGCCGAGAAAGCGATCCGCTCCATACTGGCCGGGCGCTTCCCGGAGCACGGCTTCTACGGCGAGGAAACCGGCTCGAGCGCGCTGGATGCGGAATTTCTCTGGCTGGTCGATCCGATCGACGGCACCAAGGCCTTCGTGCGCGAGTACCCGATGTTCTCGACGCAGATCGCACT
Organism: Steroidobacteraceae bacterium; assembly: GCA_035470225.1. Taxonomy (GTDB): domain Bacteria; phylum Pseudomonadota; class Gammaproteobacteria; order Steroidobacterales; family Steroidobacteraceae; genus DATIRA01. The sequence continues at coordinate 3,352 of DATIRA010000232.1, forward strand.
GATGCACCGTGGCCGGCTGGTCGTCGGCGTTTCATCGGCGCCGGTGTACGGCGAACTCGCCTACGCGGAGTCCGGCGTCGGCGCGTGGTTGAACGACGAACCGATATGCGTGAGCAGCATCGACACGATCGAGCAGGCGGCGCTGTCGACCGGCAACCTGAGGACGCTTGCCGCAGGTCCGCGCTGGCCGGCGCTGGGCCGCGTCGTCGCGCGGCTCAACCGGATCCGGGGCTACGGTGATTTCCTGCACTATCACCTGCTCGCCGCGGGCAAGATCGATGCGGTCGTGGAGTCCGACGTCAACATCCTCGACATCGCGGCGTGCGCGGTGATCGTCGAGGCCGCAGGCGGCCGCTTCACGGATCTCGAGGGGCGCCCGCTCGGCATCGGAACCACCTCGGTGCTGGCCACCAACGGCCGGCTTCACGAGGAACTGCTGGCCGCGATCGCGGTCGAGACTTCTGGGTAACAGCGATCGGGCCGCGCGGCGGCCCCGGAGGCGTCATGGCTGAGCGGAAGGTGATCGTGGTGACGGGCGCGACCGGCGCCCAGGGTGGTGGTCTCGCCCGGGCAATCCTCGCCGAGCCCGGGGCGGGCTACGCGGTGCGGGCGGTGACGCGCGACGCGAACTCGGCGGCGGCGAGGGCACTGGCCGACGCCGGCGCCGAGATCGTCACTGCCGATCTCGACGATCCGGGCAGCATCGAGCGCGCGTTCGACGGAGCCTACGGCGCTTATTGCGTCACGTTCTTCTGGGCGCACTTTTCGCCGGATAAGGAGCAGGCCCAGGCACGCGCGATGGCGCAGGCGGCGAAGGCTGCCGGGCTGCGGCACGTGATCTGGTCCACGCTCGAGGATACGCGCCGCTGGATCAAGCTCGACGACCCACGCATGCCGACGCTGATGGGGCGTTACAAGGTGCCGCACTTCGATGCGAAGGGCGAGTCCGACGAGTTCTTCCGGCAGGCCGGTGTTCCGACGACCTTCCTGCTCACGTCCTACTACTGGGACAACCTGATCCACTTCGGGATGGGCCCGAAGCCGGGGCCGGACGGAACGCTGCAGTTCGTGCTGCCGATGGGCGATCGCAAGCTGCCGGGCATCGCGGCCGAGGACATCGGCCGCTGCGCCTGGGGGATCTTCAAGCAGGGCGAGGGACTGGCCGGACGGACGATCGGCATCGCGGGAGAGCACCTGACCGGCGCCGAGATGGCCGCATCGCTGGCCCGGGCACTCGGTCGCGAGGTCCGTTATGCGGCGATCTCGCCCGATGCGTACCGTGCGCTGGGATTCCCGGGGTCGGACGACCTCGGCAATATGTTTCAGTTCAAGCA
>DATIRA010000233.1:0-2494 GCA_035470225.1 Steroidobacteraceae bacterium
CTGTTTCATGGCCGGCGATCGTATCAGTCCTTTCCGAGTCTTTGCGCGATCTTCCGGTAGGCCTCGCGGAACGGGATGCCCTCGCTCGCCACCAGCGCGTTGGCCTGCTCCGCCGCGTGGATGTCGGCGTCCATGCGGATGTGCTCCGGCCGGAAACGGATCTGCGGGACCGCGGCCGCCATGATCCTGAGCGACTCGCCGCACAGGTCGATCGAGCGGAACAGCGGTGCCTTGATCAGCTGCAGGTCCCGGTGGTAGCCGGAGGGCAGCTTCGCGGTGACCCCGAGCACCTCGAAAAGACAGGCCTGCGCCGTGGCGGTACGGCCGCGCACCAGCTCGAATACATCGGGGTTGCGCTTCTGCGGCATGATCGAGGAGCCGGTCGTGAAGTCGTCCGGCAGCTCCACGAATCCGAACTCGCGCGTGTAATAGAGCAGCAGGTCCGAGGCGAGGCGGCCGAGGTCCTGCATCAGCAGCGCCACCTGGAACAGGACTTCGGCCTCGGCCTTGCCGCGCGACAGCTGCACCGCGGTCACGGGCTCTTGGTTCGCCGGAAAGTCCAGGCGCTTGCGCGTCAGTTCCCGGTTCACCGGCAACTGCGGCGTGCCGTAACCGGCTGCGGAACCGAGCGGGTTCTTCAGGATCCGTCGATGCGAGTGGCGCAGCCCGTCCACGTCGTCGCGGATCTCGGCCGCGAATCCACCGGCCCACAGCGCGACCGAGCTGGGCATCGCCTGCTGCATGTGAGTGTAGCCGGGCAGCGCCACGGCGCCCTGCTCCCGTGCCAGCGTTTCGAGCGAGTCGGCGAGCTCGCGTCCGTCCTCCGCGAGCGACTCGACGGCTTCGCGCAGGTACAGGCGCAGTGCAGCGAGGACCTGATCGTTGCGCGAGCGGCCTGCGTGCAGCCGCGCGCCGGCCTCGCCGATCTTCGCGGTCAGCAGGGTCTCGAGCGCGGTCTGTCCATCCTCCATCTCCAGCGTGACCGACCATTCGCCGCGAGCGTGCGAGGCCGCGATCTCCTCGAGGCCCTGCCGGATCCGGTCGAGCTCGTCCTGCGCGAGCAGCCCGCATTCGCGCAGCATCTCCGCGTGAGCGATCGACGCACGCACGTCGTAGGCCACCAGCCGGTCGTCCAGCGCATGGTCCTCGCCGGCCGTGAACTCGAGCACGCGCTGATCGAGCGGCGCTCCCTTGTCCCATAGTCTCTTCACGGCCAGCTCCTACCCGGCAGCCTGCTCCGCGGCGCTCAGTGCCTTGGTGTCCGCGACGACCAGCGTCCCGGTACCCTCGTTGGTGAAGATTTCGGCCAGCAGCGCGTCATGCGCTGCATATGAGATCACGTGCACGCGGCGCACGCCGCCGCGGATCGCGGCCTCGATCGCACTCGCTTTCGGCAGCATGCCGTCCGAAAGGGCACCTTCCTCGCGAAGCCGCCGCAACCCGGCGACGTCCGTGTAGGAGATCAGCGAGTGCGGGTCGTCGAGTCGCTCGAGGATGCCCGGTGCGCCGGTGCACAGGATCAGCTTTTCCGCATTCACTGCCGAGCCGATGTTGGCCGCGACCGTGTCGGCGTTGATGTTGAGCAATTGTCCCCTCGCGTCGGCCGACAATGGGCTCACGACCGGCAGGAATCCCGCATCCAGCAGCCGGTCGAGTATGGCCGGCTCCACTCCGTCGATGTCGCCCACCATCCCGTAATCGACGGTCTCGCCGCTCGCGAGCGTCACCGGCGGGCGGCGATGCGCGAGCACGAGTCCGCCGTCGACGCCGCTCAGGCCGACTGCGGGAATGCCGAACTCGCGGCACAGTGCCAGCAGCCGCGTGTTCACCAGGCCGTTCAGCACCATGCTGGTCGCGTCGATCGCGGCGGCGTCGGTCACGCGCCGGCCCTGCACCATGCGCGTCTCCACGCCGAGCTGCGCGGTGACTTCGTCGAGCTGGGGGCCGCCGCCGTGCACCAGCACGACGCGGATGCCGAGGTGGTGAAGAATCGCCACCTGCTCGACGAATGCGCGCATCGTGGCCAGTTCGCGGAACGCGCCGCCACCGGTCTTGACGACGAAGACCTTGCCCTTGTACATGTGTATGTACGGCGCCGCGCCGCGCAGTGCGCGCACCGTCACCGCCTGTTCCACCTTGTGTCCGATCATCGTGGCGTTCACCCCTTGAGAATCCGATACAGCACGGCCATCTGGACCCGCATGCGGTTGGCCGCTTCGTCGATCACCAGGCTGCGCGGGCCGTCGAGGACCTCGTCCGCGACCGCGACGTTGCGGCGCACCGGCAGGCAGTGCATGAAGCGGCAGTCCGGCCGGGCGGGCTCGAACCAGGACTCGCGCAGCTGCCAGTTCCGCAACGACTCGCGCAGCCGGGCGTCCGCGTCCGCGTCGCCATAGCACTGCGGCGCACCCCATTCCTTCGCGTAGACGACGCTCGCGTCGGCGAGCGCCGCGGCGCGGTCCGAGCTTTCGCTGACGGACCCGCCGCTGGCCTC
>DATIRA010000234.1:0-2620 GCA_035470225.1 Steroidobacteraceae bacterium
CGCGACCATGAAAATGCCGGCCGTGACCATCGTCGCGGCGTGGATCAGCGCCGAGATCGGGGTGGGACCCTCCATCGAATCGGGCAGCCACACGTGCAGCGGCACCTGCGCGGACTTGCCCATCGCGCCGATGAACAGGCAGATGCAGATCACCGTCGCCGCGGCCCAGGCCGTGCCCGGCAGCACCTCGATCGTGCTCGCGGCGATCCGGTCCGCCTGCGCGAAGATCTCCGCGTAGTGCAAAGTGCCGGTCAGGTGAACGATGCCCGCGATGCCGAGCACGAAGCCGAAGTCCCCGACCCGGTTCACAAGGAACGCCTTCAGGTTCGCGAAGATCGCCGACGGCCGCGTGTACCAGAACCCGATCAGCAGGTACGAAACCAGCCCGACCGCCTCCCAGCCGAAGAACAGCTGCATCAGGTTGTTCGACATCACCAGCATCAGCATCGAGAACGTGAACAGCGAGATGTAGCTGAAGAAGCGCGTGTAACCGGGATCGTCGCGCATGTAGCCGATGGTATAGACGTGCACCATCAGCGAGACGAAGGTCACGACGACCATCATCAACGCGCTCAAGCGGTCGATGAGGAAGCCGACCTCCATCCGGATGCCGTCGCTCACGAGCCAGGTGTAGACCGGCCCGTCGAAGGCCGGACCACCGTGCAGCAAGCCCCAGAGCACGCGCGCCGACAGCGCGAACGACAGCGCCACGCCCGCGATCGTGACCGTGTGGGCACCGGCCCGGCCTATCCAGCGACCGAGCAGCCCGGCGACGACCGATGCCAAGAGCGGCGCGAGCACGATGATCAGCAGCGTACGCTCCACGTCAGCCCCTCATCGAGTCCAGCTCTTCGACGTTGATGCTGCGTCGCTGCCGGAACAGCACGACCAGGATCGCCAGGCCGATCGCGGACTCTGCCGCGGCGACGGTCAGGATGAAGAACACGAACACCTGCCCCGCCATGTCGTCCAGGTAGCGCGAGAACGCGATGAAGTTGAAGTTGACCGACAGCAGCATCAGCTCGATGCACATCAGCAGCAGCAGCACGTTCTTGCGGTTGATGAAGATGCCGGCCACGCTGAGGCTGAACAGCACGCCTGAGAGCAGCAGCACGTGGGACAGCGGGATCACTCCCCGCCCTCCGCGTCCATCTTGACGACCCGTATCCGGTCCTTTGCTCGGACCGAAACCTGCTTCGAGACGTCCTGCAGCTTCTGGCCGGGCCGCCGTCGCATCGTCAACGTGATCGCCGCGACGATCGCGACCAGCAGGATCACCGCCGCGATTTCGAACGGATAGATGTAGTCGGTGTAGAGCAGCGTGCCGAGCTCGGCGGTGTTCGAGTAACCCTGCGGCTTGGCCGGCGACATCGGAGCCGGCTCGAGCCCGAGGTCGCGGACCCAGACGACGAGCCCGATCTGGGCGATGACGACCAGCGCCACCAGCGCCCCGAGCGGGGCGTAGCGCGTGAAGCCCTCCCTGAGCCGCGTCACGTCGATGTCGAGCATCATCACGACGAACAGCCACAACACCATCACCGCGCCGACGTACACGACGACCAGCGTGATCGCGAGGAACTCCGCCTCGAGCAGCAGCCAGATGACCGCGCTGTTCAGGAACGCAAACACCAGGAACAGCGCGCAGTGCACGGGATTGCGCGCGGTGATCACGCCCAGTGCCGAGGCCACCAGGATCGCGCCGAAGACGTAGAAGAGCAGGTTGACGATCATGTGCCCGGGTGCCGGTTCATCGGTAGGGAGCGTCCGCAGCCTTGTCGGCGGCGATCATCGCCTCGTAGCGATCGCCCACGGCGAGCAGCTTGTCCTTGGTCATGATGTTCTCGCCGCGGTTCTCCATGTGGTACTCGTGAATGCGGGTCTCCACGATCGCATCCACCGGGCAGGCTTCCTCGCAGAACCCGCAGTAGATGCACTTGAACAGGTCGATGTCGTAGCGGGTCGTGCGCCGCGTGCCGTCCTCGCTGACGTCGGACTCGATCGTGATCGCGAGCGCCGGGCAGACCGCCTCGCAGAGCTTGCAGGCGATGCAGCGCTCCTGCCCGTTCGGATAGCGCCGCAGCGCGTGCAGGCCACGGAAGCGCGGCGACTGCGGCGTCTTCTCTTCCGGGTACTGCACCGTGACTTTCTTCGCGAACAGGTTCCGCAACGTGACGGACAGCCCGAGCAGCAGCTCGTACAGGAAGAAGGTCTTCAGAATGCTGCGCACGTGTCCCTCCCTCAGGCGGCCCAGGGACCGAGCCGGTAGTACCAGAGCGCCGCTTCGACGCAGAGCCAGACCAGCGTCACCGGGATGAACACTTTCCAGCCGAGCCGCATGATCTGGTCGTAGCGGTAGCGTGGGAAGGTCGCGCGGAACCACAGGAAACAGAACAGGAAGAACGCCGTCTTCAGCACGAACCAGTGCAGGCCCGGCGTCGCGAGCCAGGAGTCGCCGACCAGCGGATACCCCTCGAACGGCGAGAGCCAGCCGCCCAGGAAGAACGTGGCCGTCAGCGCCGCGATCAGGATCATGTTGGCGTATTCGGCCAGGAAGAACAGCGCGAATGCCATGCCCGAGTATTCGACGTGGAAGCCGGCTACGATCTCGGACTCGCCCTCG
>DATIRA010000235.1:0-2527 GCA_035470225.1 Steroidobacteraceae bacterium
CGAGGCCGCCGCCATTCACGCTCGGGTTCGGATCTCCCGTCGCGGCCACGACCCTGGTGACACCGGCGGCTATCAATGCCTCGGCGCAGGGCGGCGTGCGCCCCCGGTGCGCGCAAGGCTCGAGGCTGACGTAGGCCGTGCTGCCGCGTGCCGTGGCGCCGGCCGCCTCGAGCGCAATCACCTCGGCATGCGCCTCGCCCGCCCGCCGGTGGAAACCCTCGCCCCGAACCTGCCCGTCCCTGACGATCACGCATCCCACGCTCGGATTGGGCGGCGTCGAGTACAGGCCGTTCGCTGCCAGCTGCAGTGCCCGTGCCATCCGGGCGTGGTCCTCGGCCGAGAACGTACTCATCCCGGCTCGTCGTCCGGCGCGCTCGAGCCCCACAGCGCGAGCTGCAGATCCTCGACGGACCGGGGACGGCGGCTGCGCAACCGCTCGATCTCTTCGCGGAACGCCTCGACGTCCTGGAAGCTGCGGTACACGGAGGCAAACCGCACGTAGGCGACCTCGTCGAGCTGGTGCAGCTCGTCCATCACCAGCTCGCCGATCAGGCGCGAGGGCACCTCGCGTTCACCGAGCGTGCGCAGCCTGTGGCAGACGTGGTTCACCGCGGCATCGACGGCGTCGCTGGACACCGGCCGCTTCTCCAGCGCCCGCAGCATCCCGGCCCGCAGCTTCGACTCGTCGAAGGGCTCGCGCATCGCGTCGCTCTTGACGACACGAGGCATCACCAGCTCCGCCGATTCGAAGGTGGTGAAGCGCTCGCCGCAGTGCAGGCATTCTCGCCTGCGGCGCACCTGCTGCCCCTCGGCCGCGAGACGCGAGTCGATGACCTTCGTTTCCTGGTGCGTGCAGAACGGGCAGTGCATCGCCGCCCTCCGGGGTGCTCGGGCGGCTCAGCCGTAGACCGGGAACCGCTGGCAGAGCTCCAGCACGGACTGTCGGGTCCGCTCGAGCACGGCCTCGTCTCCGAGATCGTCCAGCACGTCGGCGATCCAGCCCGCGAGCAGTTCCACCTCCGCCTCGCGGAACCCGCGCGTCGTGACGGCCGGCGTACCGATGCGCAGCCCGCTGGTAACGAACGGCGACCGCGGATCGTTTGGCACCGTGTTCTTGTTGACCGTGATGTGGGCCCGACCGAGCGCGGCGTCGGCATCCTTGCCGGTGATGCCGTTCTCGATCAGGTCGACCAGGAACAGGTGGTTGTCGGTTCCGCCGGACACGATCCTGTATCCGCGCTGCTGCATCACGCGCAGCATCGCCCTCGCATTCGCGACGACCTGCTTCTGGTACTCGACGAACTCCGGCTGCATCGCCTCGAGCAGCGCGACGGCCTTGGCGGCGATCACGTGCATCAGCGGCCCGCCCTGGGTTCCCGGGAAGATCAGCGAATTGAGCTTCTTCGTGATCGCTTCGTTGGCCCGCGCGAGGATCAGACCGCCGCGCGGCCCGCGCAACGTCTTGTGAGTGGTCGTCGTCACCACGTCCGCATGGGCGATCGGGCTCGGGTAGACGCCGGCCGCCACCAGGCCCGCGACGTGCGCCATGTCGACCAGCAGGTAGGCGCCGACTCCGTCGGCGATCGCACGGAACCGGGCCCAGTCCACGATCCTCGAATAGGCGGAGAAGCCGGCGATCACGAGTTTCGGCCGGTGCTCGGCCGCCAGCCGCTCGACCTGCTCGTAGTCGATCTCGCCGGTTGCGGGATCGAGACCATACTGCACCGCATTGAATATCTTGCCCGAGAAGTTGACCTTGGCACCGTGGGTCAGGTGCCCGCCGTGGTCGAGGCTCATGCCGAGGATCGTGTCGCCCGGCGACAGCAGCGCCAGGTAGGCGGCGGCGTTGGCCTGCGAGCCCGAGTGCGGCTGCGCGTTCGCGTAATCGGCGCCGAACAGCTGCCTGGCCCGGTCGATGGCCAGCTGTTCGGCGACGTCCACGTACTCGCAGCCTCCGTAATAACGCTTGCCAGGATAGCCTTCGGCGTACTTGTTGGTCAGGACCGAGCCCTGCGCCTCGAGCACGCGCGGGCTCGCATAGTTTTCCGAGGCGATCAGCTCGATGTGATCCTCCTGACGGCGTCGCTCGTGGTCGATGGCGGCCGCGAGCTCGGGGTCGAACCCGGCAATCCTCATGCTGGCGGGAAACATGTCCACTCCACTGTCGGCAATCCGTGATTGTAGCCGAAGCGCCCGGCCGGCCGGGCCGCAAACGCCCGGCGAGCGAGGCTGCGTCCGGGTCCCGGGGCGAGGCGGATGCGGCGCGTGATTCAGACGCGCCATGGCCGATCGTGGCGCCGGCAGCGGGGTTGACCGATAATCCGCCCCCCTCTCAATCATCCGGCAACGGAGCTTCCACCGAGCAGGCATGGCCCAGTTCATCTATACAATGAACCGCGTCGGGAAAATCATCCCCCCGAAGCGGGTGATACTCCGCGACATTTCACTGAGCTTCTTTCCGGGCGCGAAGATCGGCGTGCTCGGCCTCAATGGATCCGGCAAATCCACGCTGCTGCGAATAATGGCG
>DATIRA010000236.1:0-5530 GCA_035470225.1 Steroidobacteraceae bacterium
AGCAGCTGGTCGGTCCCGGGGTAACGCGCCTGGTAGGTGGCCATGCCGACCTGCATACGGGACTGGATCATGGAGCGGAAGGTCTGCGACAGCACCGTGAGAAGGCCGCCCCGGGCGAGATCGAGCTTGCCGTCGCGGCGCGCGCGACTCTTCACCGCGGCGGCGTCGAACGCGACGATGGGATTCATGCAGATCAGGAAATCGATGCCGCTCTCGAGCAGTACCGAGGCGTTCATGGTCCGCAACAGCGCGCCGTCCACGTAGGTATGGCCGTCGATCTTCACCGGCGGGTACAAGCCCGGCAGCGCCGTGCTGGCCTGGATCGCGAGTGAGATCGGGACATGGTCGTAGCCCTGCTCGCCGAAGCGTACCGACTCGCCGCTGTCGATGTCCGTCGCGACGACGAAGAGTCTGCTCCGCAGCCTGCGAAAGTCGTTCGTGCATCCGTAGTCGGAGAACAGATCCGCCAGGAAGCGCTCCATCGGGCGGTTGTCGAACAGGCCGTTCGGCACGATGCGTCCGAGTGGGATGATGGCTTCGGCCCAGCCCTTGCCGGGGTCGCTCAGGTACTGCTTGAACAGGTCGAGCGACAGCGACGGGACGCTCGCGATCCGTGCAAGATACTCGCGCAGCGCAGGCCGGATGAACAGGCCCGGCTCGACCGGGAACTCCAGCGAAGCGTTGTGGATGAACACGACGCCCATGTCCGCCGTGTCGTAACCGTTCGCGAGGCCGGCGGCCACCATCGCGCCCGAGCTGACCCCGACATACATGTCCAGCTCGGTCAGGTCGAAGCCTTCGAATGCCTCGTCGATGGCCTGCAGCGCGCCGATCTCGTAGAACGCGCCGAGTGGCCCGCCCCCGGCGAGCGCGAGTCCGAACCGGCCCTTGCTCGCCGAGGTGGTACGTTTCCGGGCAGGCTCCAGCTTGAGCACGATCAGCCTCGATCAGCCGCGCGGCACTCGGCGCGAGCGCGTGCCGCTGCGCTTCGCAGGCGCCTTTCGCCCGGCCTTTCCGCGCGCGGGGCTCTTTGCCTTCCGTCGCGCTGTGCTCGAGGCTTTCTTTGGCGCCGGGCCGCGGCCGGCGGCAGGCCTGGTCTTGCCGCGGCCGGCCGGTGCTGCGCGGGTCAGCTCGACCACGTTCTCGTTCAGTTCCGCGACTCGCCGTGCGAGCAGCCTGATCTCATCGGCATTCGGCACGCCGAGTTGCTGCAACGCCCGCTGCACCCTGTTCTGGAACAGCAGCTCGAGGTTGTCCCAGGTCTCGCCGGCCTGCTCGCGCGCACTTTCGAGACGACCCTGGACGTTGACCTGCGTGTCTTCGAAGGCGTCCTGGATGATCTTCCGGGCCGCGGATCGCGAGCGGTTCAGCAGCTTCAGGCCATCGGCCACTGCGTCCTGGAACGCCGCAGGCCCCTCTTTCTGGGCGCGTGCGATCGCGCCCATGCCGGCGAGCCAGATCTGCTGTACACCCTCGATGACCACCGTCGGCGCACGGGCGCCGCCGCGCTTACCGGTGCCCGGCCTCTTGCCTGCGGACGCCTTCTTCCTGCTGCGGGTCGCCATCGCATACTCCTCGCGGCGTGCGGCCGCCGGCCAGGGACTTCAAGTATCGCTCAGGGAATCCTAGCCCTATGCTGCACCGTGTCAATCCGCGCTCTTGCGGTCTCGTTCCTTGAGCGCCAGCAGCTCCATCGTGGTCGCGAGCAGGAGCCGCTCGAACTCCGGTGCAAAGGCATCCGCAATCCGGCGGGGTTCCACCTCCAGCTCCCGGTCCGCAATGACTCCGAAGTGAACCTTGCCGGCATAGCTGAGCACGCTGATGCCTACGCCGATCGATCCACTCTGCGGCACCCAGAAATACATCTCGGAGATACGCTGGCCGCATAGTTTCAGCGGGGCCTGCGGACCGGGCACGTTCGAGACGACGGCGCTCGCCTTGCGGCTGAACAGGTCGATGGCCGGTCCCTGCACGGCGGCCGGCAGGAGTCCCATGAGCCCGAGCGTCATCAGCGACATCGCGGGTTGCAGCGAGCCCTTCAGGCTCGCCATCGAGTCGTGCACCGTGAACACGCGTTCGAGCGGGTTCCGGATCCCCAGCGGCAGTTCCACGAAGACCAGCCCGAACTTGTTGCCGAGCGTCAGCGGCTCCTCCGCCTGTCGCAGGTTCACGGGCATGGATGCCCGCAGCACGAGGTCCCCCGTGTCGAAATCCAGCTCCCGCAGGTGGCGCCCGAGCGCACCGGCGACAGTGGACATCAGGACGTCGTTCACCGTGCAGCTGAGCGCCCTGCCGATCGTTCGGACCTCGTCGAGCGCGAGCGGATCGGTCCAGGCGATGCGCTTGACTCCACTGAGTGGCCCGCGCAGCGGCGAGTCGGGGTCATCGGGCATCGCGAGCGCCCTGGTGAACTCCGCAGCCATTCCTCCTGCCCGGCCGGCAAGTTCCGCCGCGCGTAGCGGATGGAACACCTGGTGGACGCCTTGTTCGAGAAAGTGGGCGCCTTCGGCGAGTGCATGCTCGAGGATGTCGCCGGCTGGCTGCGTAAACTGTTCGAGCCAGGGCGGGAGATCCGGCAGGTCCGGGCCTGGCGGCCGCCCTGCGCGTGCTGTGTCGGTCGCCCGCGCCGCCATGGCCGGCCCGGAATCCTGCTCGGTCATCGACAACAGGACCCGGATCATCGCGATACCGTCGGCGTAGCAATGGTGAACACGCATGATCCAGGCGCTGCCGCTGCCGTAGCGCTCGACGAGATGCAGCTGCCACATGGGTCGGCGCGGGTCCAGCGATTCGCTGGCCAGCTCCGCCGCGAGTGCCTCGAGCTCCCGCTGGCCCGCGTCACCCGCGAGGACCGCTCGTACCAGGTGCGCATCGAGATCGAACCCCCGATCCTCGACCCAGGAGCCACCAAGCGAATCCGCGACCGGCCGGTGGCGGAATCTCGGGAAACAAAGGAAGCGCGATTCGAGCATCCGGCGGAAGTCCGCCAGCCGCACGGGCGTCTCGGTCGCGCCGACGCCGACGATCATCATCGAGTTGACCGGCCCGTCCATCCTGAGCCAGGCCGTGTCGATGCTCGACATCCGCTCGTGTGCCTGCATCTGGACCCCCATCCGAGCTCGCCTCGGTCACCCGCCCCCAAGTGTCAATCCTAGACCATGCGGGGGTCGCGACGACGTTGACCTGTCCGGGCCGGCCCCCTATGGTTACCTGCAAAAGACCGACGCCTGCGGGCAGTTCCGCGGCGCGGGGCCAGGGGAGAGCTCAATGAGTTATTTCGTTACCGGTGCGACGGGGTTCATCGGCCGTTTCCTCGTGCAGTCTCTGCTGCAGCGTGGCAGGAGCACGGTCTACGTGCTGGTGCGTCCCAAGTCGATGGGCAAGCTCGACGAACTCTACGAGGCCTGGGGCAAGGACAGCCGGCGCCGCGTCGTGCCGGTCAAGGGTGACCTGGGCCTGCCGAAGCTCGGCGTATCGAACAGCGACCTTCGCAAGTTGAAGGGAAAGATCCGCCATCTCTACCACCTGGGTGCCGTGTACGACATCGAGGCCAGCGCTTCGGCGATGGAGAAGGCGAATATCGACGGCACGCGCAACGCGCTCGACTTCGCACACGCCGCGAATGTCGGTTGCTTCCACCTGGTGAGCTCGATTGCGGCAGCAGGACTGTACCGGGGCACGTTCACCGAGGACATGTTCGAGGAGGCCGAAGGGCTCGAGCATCCTTACCACCGCACGAAACACGACTCAGAAGCCCTGGTGCGGGCCAATGAGCGCGTCAAGTACCGCATCTACCGCCCGGGCATCGTGCTCGGGCACTCGCAGACGGGCTACATCGACAAGATCGACGGACCCTACTATTTCTTCAAGGCGATCCAGAAGCTGCGCGAGTCCTGGCCCCGCTGGATACCGCTGGTCGGGATCGAGGGCGGCTACATCAACTGCGTCCCGGTCGATTTCGTCGTCGCGGCGCTGGTTCACCTGTCCCACCAGCGCGGCCTGGACGGTCGCTGCTTCCACCTGACCGACCCGAAGGTGCGCCGTGTCGGCGAGACCATGAACGTGTTCGCCCGCGCCGCGCATGCGCCGGAGACCGCGGTGCGGATCGATCCCCAGGTGTTCTCGCTCGTGCCCGAGCAGGTCTCGAAGTCGATCCAGCGTACGCGGCCGATCCAGAACGTGTTCGACCAGATCCTGCGAGACCTGCGCATCCCGAAGTCCGTGCTGGAGTTCATGGACTACCCGACCCGGTTCGACTCGACCGAGACCCGGAAGCTGCTCGACAAGGCGCGCATCCGGGTCCCGGTGCTCGAGGACTATGCCTGGCGCCTGTGGGACTACTGGGAGCGGCACCTCGATCCGGACCTCTCGATCGACCGCAGCCTGAAGGGCGCGGTCAAGGGCAAGGTGGTCGTGATCACCGGCGGATCCTCCGGCATCGGCGAGGCCGTCGCGATCCGCGTGGCGGACGCTGGTGGCAAGGCCGTAATCGTCGCCCGGGATCCCGAGAAGCTCGCCCAGGTCAAGAAGACCATCACGGCTCGCGGCGGCTTCGCGAAGACGTATTCATGCGACATAACCGACTATGCCGCGAACGACCAGCTGGCCAAGGACATCCTGAAGGATTTCGGCCACGTGGACGTGCTGATCAACAACGCGGGCCGTTCGATCCGGCGCTCGATCAACCTGTCCTACGACCGGTTTCACGACTACGAGCGCACGATGCAGCTGAACTATTTCGCCTGTGTGCGGCTGACGCTGAACGTGCTGCCTTCGATGACGGCCCGCAAGGACGGGCAGGTCGTGATGGTCTCCTCGATCGGCGTGCTGACCAACGCGCCCAGGTTCTCGTCGTACGTGGCCTCCAAGGCCGCGCTCGAGTCCTTCGCGCGCTGCGCGGCTTCGGAATTCCACGACGAAGGCGTGCACTTCACGATCATCAATATGCCGCTGGTCCGCACGCCGATGATCGCGCCGACCAAGATCTACGACGAGATGCCGACGATCATTACGCCGGAGGAGGCCGCCGACATGATCGCGGATGCGATCATTCGCAGGCCGCAGCGCATCGCCACGCGGCTCGGCGTGTTCTCGGAGATCCTGCACCTCGTGATGCCCAAGATGTCGGAGGTCGTGATGAACTCGGCCTACCGCATGTTCCCGGATTCTGCGGCGGCGCAGGGCAAGAGCGACGCTGCCGAGCCTCGGCAGCCGACGCGCGAAGCGATGATCTTCGCCTCGCTGATGAGAGGAATACACTGGTAGCGCGACCGTTGGAGCAGGTCGCTCGCCAGGCGATTTCCGGCCGTGATCGCCACGAATTGCCGGTGGACGGGCGCGCGAGGAAGTGAAAACATCACGATCGGACGGCAGGACACGGAGCGTCGACGCCTGCACCCGCAGCACGGTCCCGCGAGGGCCGCGCCGGGGTCGGCGCCGTGCCAGGGAAGGGAGCAAACGCGATGAAGATGTATCTGCTCGGGCTGCTGCTGTTGCTGCTCGGTGTGCTGGTGACCGGCATCGTACGCAG
>DATIRA010000237.1:0-3449 GCA_035470225.1 Steroidobacteraceae bacterium
GGTCGAACCGCACGTCCTGCTCGCTTTCGACGACCTCGCGAACGATCCCCGGAACCTGCTCGAGCTTCGCGCGCGGGGTCTCATAGGTGAGCCCCACCGAGAACACGATGCGCCGCTCGACCATGCGGCCGTAGTTGCGCAGCCGGCTCGAGAGCAGGTCTGCGTTCGACATGACGATCTGCTCACCGGTCAGGCTGCGCAGGCGCGTGCTCTTGATACCGACGTATTCGACCGAGCCGAGGAAGTCTCCAACGGCCACGAAATCGCCGATCACGAACGGTTCGTCGAGCGCGATCGACAGCGACGCGAGCAGGTCGCCGAGCACGTTCTGCACGGCCAACGCGACCGCGATGCCGCCGACGCCGAGCCCCGCCACCAGCGCGGTGATGTCGACGCCCAGGTTCTCCAGCGTCAGCAGCAGCACGAGGGCCCAGATCACGACCCTCGAGACGAATCGCAATATTCCGATGGACCCCGTCAGGGACCTGCCCTGCTGCAGCGCGAGCTGCCGGCGACGGTCGAGCAGACCCGATGCCGCGGCCGAGGCCCAGACGCCCGCCTGCCAGAACAAGGCGATGGTCATGACCTTGTGAATCACGGTCGCGACCGTGTCCGGCAGCCCGAAGGCGACGAGGCCAGCGTAAATGGCCACCACGACCAGGAAGGGCCAGCGGGTTTGGCTGACCGCCTGCAGCGGGATCTCGACGAGTTCCTTCTCGGCCGTCTGCGCGTAGCGCCTGTACTGCCTCGCGACGAGCCGGCGCAGCAGCACCAGCGCAAAATAGACGGCCACGGTCACGCCGGCGGCGCCGGCCGCGTGCAGCAGCCGCTGCTCGGTCAGGCCTTCGAGCAGTCTCTGTGTCAATTCCGGCATCGGAGCCTCCTCGCTCTGGGTCGAGAACGTCGGTACGGCGGCGGGCCGGGGGATGCCCCGGAAAAGTCATCGAGCCCCGCGATTGCAGGGAGCCATGCCGGTTGCGACGGGTTGTCTGGAGCGCCACGGGATCGGCGGCGCGCGTGAAGGGCTTAGTCTAACCGATCCGGGCGACCGGGAACCTCATCCTGAAATCTTCGACCCGAAGGGCCGCAATCACCGCCGCAGCGCGGAGGTCCGGAAAAAGCTCTCCATCGAACTGCCAGCTGAGGAGCCGTCCGGGTCGGACCCAGCCATTCGCCTGCGGTGCGTAGTAGTAATCCTGCCCCCGATAGCGCTGCGCCAGCGTACGCAGGCGCTGCGGCACCAGCGCACCGGGCACCGGCAGGCGTGGCATGCCGCGCAACACCCGCAGCTCGAGCGCGCACAACTGCCGCCCCTCGCTGGTGACGCGGAAGCGATCGATCGCCGCCGGAGCCGTTCCGTATTGGATTTCGAAGTCGGCCTGGTCCTTGGGAATGCCCCAGTTGCGGCGACCGTTCGCCACGCTCTCCCAGGTCGACACGAGGATTCGGCTGATCGTGAAATGTCGCCGTCCGTCGCCGAACGGGAACGCGCCGGGGATGAACAGCAGTTCCCGGTAGGGACCGCAGGGCGAAGACCGGTAATCCACGAACATCAGCAGCGAGGCCAGCGCGCGGCCGCGTCCGGCCAGCTCTTCCGGCAGGAAGGCATCGCGGGCCGGCGAATCGGCCGGCAGCTTCAGCGCCATGACCCAGCCCCGGCCCTGCAGGTCCCAGGGCGCCGGATGGCGCGCAACCTCCGGCAGCTTTTCATCCGGCTGCAGCATCAGATGAGCGCCGGCGTCGAGGCGAGCAGCAGCTGCGCTGCATAGTACAGAGGCAGGCCCCATGCGCGGTTCAGAAACTCGTGGCGCAGGAACCGGTCACGCGCCACCGAGATATCCGACGCCGTGAACGCCAGCGCGCCGGCTGCAACGTAGGGCGGGCCGCCCGCGGCGGTGACGCCGCAGGCCAGCACCGACATCACCGCGATGACGACGAGATACGCGCGCACCGGCCAGACCATGTCCGCAGGCAGCGAACGGCCCAGCCAGTGCAGCACCGCGAACACGACCAGCGCGAGCAGTGCCGCACCGATCGCGAGTCCGGACCAGGCAAGCGGCTGGGTCATGAAACCCGCCGCGTAGGCGAGGTGCCCGAGCAGGAAGGCGAGCACGCCCGCTCGAAACGCGCCCGGGCGGCGTCGCGGTATCAGCAGCAGGTCGCCGGCCAGACACAGGATCAGCGCGACCAGGATCAGCCGGCCGTAGCTCGACTGCGTCGCTCCCGACGCGAGGGCCATCCAGATAAACGAAAGCGAGGCCAACGGCTTGGCAAGCCATATGCCTCGCTCGGAATCATGTCGCTCCGCAAGCAGCAGTCCGGCCACGGCCACGCTGCAGACGGCGATCGGCGCGAATGCCGGCACGCGCCTATCCGTTCGCGAGATCGGGCCCGGGCTGCCGGTATTCCTCGTAGCGAGGCTCCCACATTGCGCCGCGGACCCGCGCGACCAGCTCGGCCGGCGGCGATGCGGTCACGGCTGCGCCACCGGCCGCCGAAACCACCGCGGCGGCCACCGCGGCGGAAACCTCCCTGAGCCTCGAGACCGCAGGAAACAACATGCCGCTCGAGAGCTCCGCATCGTTCACCATGCCGGCAAGCGTGAAGGCTGCTGCGGTCAGCATTTCGTCGGTAACCTCGCGGATCCCGCCGAGCAGCGCACCGAGTCCCACGCCCGGGAAGATCAACACGTTGTTTCCCTGGCCGATGTGGATCTGCCGCCCGCGGTGCTCCACCGGCGGGAATGGGCTGCCGGTCGCCACCAATGCGCGGCCGTCGGTCCAGCGCAGCACGTCCTCCGGCAGCGCCTCGGTCAGATCCGACGGGTTCGAGAACGGCAGCACGACCGGGCGCTCGCAGTGCCGAGCCATCTCGCGCACGATCTGCTCGTCGAAGCAGCCGGGCTGGCCCGAGGTGCCGATCAGCACCGTCGGCCGCAACGCGGCAACGACGGCCGGCAGTCCGCGCTCGGCTCCCGCCCCGAGTCCGCAACGCTCAGCCTGCGCGGCCGGCCACGCCAGCTCGCGCTTGTATGCTTCGCGCAGTTCCTGGTCGTCGACCAGCAGGCCACGGCTGTCAAGCGCCGCGACGCGGCTGCGCACTTCATCCTCGTCAAGCCCTTCGAGCCGCATGGCGGCCTTGATCTGCCGGGCGATGCCCAGGCCAGCCGCGCCCGCACCGTGAATCACCACGCGCTCGTCGGCGAGTCTGCGACCGGTAAGCCGGGCCGAGGAGATCATTCCGGCCAGCGCCACCGCTCCGGTGCCCTGGATGTCGTCGTTGAAAGACGGGAGCCGTGCGCGATACCTGTCCGCCACGCTGAGCGCGATGTCCTTTCTGAGGTCCTCCCACTGCAGCAGCGCCTCCGGGAACACCTCGGCGACCGCGGCGACGAATTCCTCGATGAACTCGTCGTATTCCGCACCGCGCAGCCGGCGGTCCCGCCAACC
>DATIRA010000238.1:0-5670 GCA_035470225.1 Steroidobacteraceae bacterium
GCGCAGCGCTCGACTCGACCACGCGGTTCCAGCGGCGGCTCATCAACGGCATGATCAGCGCGAGCGACATCCAGATCCAGACGGAGATTCCCATCCAGGACGGAGGCAACACCAGCGCCAGCAAGGCCGACGTCACGCCGATGCAGGCCAGGATTCCCCAGGCCTCAACCTCCACGCCCGCAACCGCACGGTCCTCCGCCGACAGCGGTGGATCGAGCGGCATGCGTCGCACGCGGGCATTGAGCGCAACGAGCGTGGCCGACAACAGCGCAAAAGCGGCGCCGTACACGACGGCGAGCAGCCTGAAATCGCTGACCGTCGTGATCTCGATCTCGCTCGGCAGCCAGCCCCCCGACATCGCGCTGAGCGCGCCGGCCATCATCAACCGCAACGGGTACAGGAACACCAGCACGATGAACACCAGCAGCAGGCTCAGTACCACGGAGCCTGCATCCTCGACGCCGTAGCGCCGGCTCCAGCGGTAGTGCCCATGCCAGAAGTTCACGACGATCGCGAAGCTGGCCGCGAATGCCGGGATCCGCTTGAGCGCATCGACCAGTTGCTCCATCGAGTCCGGGATCACGTCGACCGAGATCACCAGCATCGTCAGCGCGAACGCGAACGCGGCGTCGACGAAGGTCTCGAGGCGGGTGGTTTGCCGCTCGCGGGAAATTGGCGACATCAATCGTCCCTCCTCGTTTCCTTGGCGATACCGTGTCCGCTGTCGGGACTACCGGGCGGGGCGGGACAGCCTGCCTTCAGCGTCAAGACGTGTCGATACCCGTCAATTCGGCGAATCATACTTTCAATGCGCCGTCCCGGCGTGGGCTATGCTTTCCGGCGATGGTCTCCTGCAGTGCTCAGTCAGGCTCACCACTCGCGCGATGGCCACGCGCATGCGGGGCTCTGGCATTGGCGCTGCTGCTGACGCTTGCCGCAGAGCCGGCATCGACGCGAACCTTCACGAAGCTCGGTGTCGGCCGGGGCCTGGACGTGAGCATGGGGGTCGCGCTGGCCGTCGACGAGGACGGCCTGCTCTGGATCGGCTCGCGCGAGGGTCTCTTCAGGTACGACGGCTACGAAGCGATCGCCTACCTGCCGGACCCCGAGGATCCCTACAGCATCAGCGACGTCGATATCCGCAGTCTGCACGTGGCGCGCGACGGCAGCCTTTGGGTCGGGACCAGCACCGGCGGCCTCAATCGCATGGATCGAGCAAGCGGACGGTTCACGCATTTCCGCCACGATCCCTCGGATGCCGGCAGCCTGAGCGAGGACGCGGTGTACGGTATCGACGAGGATGCGGACGGGTTCATCTGGGTCACGACCCGCAAAGGGGTGAATCGACTGGATCCGCGCAGTGGTATCGTCGAGAGATTCCAGCATGACCCGAACGATCTCGGTTCACTGTCGCACGACTGGGGCTTCGCCGTGCACAGTGGAGCGGACGGGTCGCTCTGGATCGGCACGGTGGGGGGCGGCATCAATCGATGGAACCCTGCGACCAGGGCGTTCGAGCATTTCGACCTGGCCCGGCTGTCGGTCGGCGACGAAGCGCGCAATGACGTGTTCACGCTGCACTCCTCGCAAGGGAAAATCCTGGCCGGGACCCGCGATGGACTGATCGAACTGGATTTGCAGAGCGGCGGGGCCCGCAAGCTGGACGTCGGACAGGGCGATGGCGCTGGCCCACTCATCATGTCCGCCAGCGCCGATGCCGAGGGGCGCCTGTGGCTTGGAACGGAGTCCGAGGGCGTGCTCGTCTTCGACACCAGGTCGGGCGATTGGCGGAGAGCCAGCACCGACGTCGACAGCGCTCCGGGCAACCTGGTCACCCAGCCACCGATGAGCATCCTGGCCGCGCGCGGGACGCTCTTCGTCGGAACATGGGGCGACGGCATTTACCGGGCGCCACTGGAAGAGCAAGGGTTTTCGCTGGTAGGTGCCGGTGCAAACCGCGGCGGCCTCGAGAACAAGAACGTGACCGCGGTGCTCGCGGGGCCGGTTGCCGGCCGGCCATGGGCCGGGACTTTTGGCGGCGGGGTGCAGATCGTCGACGTCCACCGACGTCGCGCGGAGCCGCGGCACGGCGACCCGACCGATCCCTTGTTCACGACCGGCGTGCTGAGTCTCGCGCGAGCGAGTGACGGAGTGGTTTACGCGGGAACGACGACGGGCCTCTTTGCGCTGGGTCCGGCCGCAGAGACCCTCTGGCTGGAGGTCCACGAGCCGTGGAACAGCCGCGGCATCGGGCCGGGCTACGTAACCGCTCTGCTGCCCGCCGGTGAATCGGGCCTCTGGGTCGGGCTCGCGGCCGGCGGCCTGTATTTCCGCAACACCGGAGGCGGGACGTACGAAGGGTGGCGGCAGGAAGCCGGGGTTGCCTATTCGCTGGGGTCCGACCAGATCCTCGCGCTCGCCGCAGACCCGGACGGATCCCTCTGGGTCGGCACCGGCACCAGCGGTCTCAACCGCTGCCGCCGCGATCCCTGGTCCTGCGAGCGATTCGACGGCGCCGGCCCGAACGCGAGGTTGTTTCCGCACCGACACGTGACGGACCTGCATCGCGACCGCAGCGGTCGCCTGTGGGTCGCCACGGACGGTGGCGGCCTGCTGGACGTTCAGCAGGACCGGGACGGCAAGGTGCTGGCGTTCGACAGATGGGATACGGCCACCGGCCTGCTGTCCGACTCCATCATGGGAATCACCGAAGATTCGGATGGGAGCTTGTGGCTCAGCACACGACGGGGTCTGTCACGCCTCGATCCGGCGACGCGCGCGGTCGAAAATCACGTACGACAGTCCGGGCTGCCGGTCAGCGACTTCAACGCCGGCGCAGCCGACGCGGACGCTGAGTTCCTCTACTTCGGTTCGGTGGATGGACTCCTGAGCCTTCCCCGGGGCACCTCCATGGCCGTACGGCAGGCGAGCCCGGTCGTCATCACTTCGGTCGAGCAGCTCGATGACCCACCGCGGCGCATCATGCACGTTTCACCCTCCGAGCAGCTGCAGCTGCCCTACGGCGAGGCCCTGTCGGTGAGATTCGCGGTGCTGGACTACGCGGAAGTGCCTCATCTCTACGAGTACCGGATGACCGAGAGGGAGAATTGGACCTCGCTGGGAGCACGCAGTGAGCTCACCTTCGTCGACCTGTCGCCGGGCCGGCACCGCCTGGAGATCCGGGGACGCGACGTCTATGGGCGCTGGGCCACCAGCGCTCCGCTCGGCCTCGAGATCGTGCCGCCGTTCTGGATGACACAATGGTTCCGGCTGCTCGTCGTCGCCGGAGTCCTGCTGCTGACGCTCGCGGCACATCGCGCGCGCCTCGGCGCCCTTGAGCAACGCACCCGGGAGCTGGAACGGCTCAAGGACCAGCGGGAACTGGCGCTGCGTCGGGCCGAGGAGAGCCAGGATCAACTCGCGTCGGCCTACGACGACCTTCGCAAGGTGACGCGGCGGCTCGAGTCCGCCAAGGAGGAGGAGCGGCTGGCGGTCTCGCGCGAACTGCACGACGAGCTCGGCCAGACGCTGACCGCGGCGAAGCTGAGCCTGCAGATGCTGCGCAGCCGGCAGCATGGCGAGGACGAACGCAAGCGGGTGGCTGACACCGTCACGATGATCGACTCGATGATCGGCCAGGTCAGGGACATTTCCCTCTCGCTCCGGCCACCGCTGCTCGACCAGGCGGGCCTGGTACCGGCCCTCGCGCAATTGCGGGAAACGCTCGCCGACCGCACCGGCGTCAGCATCGAGCTCGACGCGTCACCGGCCGTTTCGCCTGAGTCGCCCGCTGTGCGCATCACGCTTTTCAGGGTCGTGCAGGAGGCGGTCAGTAATGCGCTCCGGCATGCCGGTGCCGAGCGCATCGTCGTGGCGCTGCGCGAGGAGGCCGATGGCATCCGTCTGCTGGTCGAAGACGACGGCGTCGGCTTCGACCCTGATACCGTGAGCGAACGCGTGCGACGTGGCCAGCATCTCGGCATGGTCGGTATGGCCGAGCGCGTCCGCGGGGTCGGCGGCCGGTTCTCGGTGCAGGCAGGAAAGGGTTCCGGCAGCCGCATCGATGCGTGGATACCGCTGGGCGGGTCGGACGAGGACGACCAATGAGCAACAGGTGTCGCGTTCTGCTGGCCGACGACCATGCCCTGGTGCGCGCAGGCATCCGTGCCCTGCTCGAGTCCATGCCGCTGGTCGAGGTCGTGGGCGAGACGGGCGACGGGCAGGATGCGCTGGAGCGGGTGCGCCGCGATCCGCCCGACATCCTGCTGCTCGACGTCAGCCTGCCAGGCCTGAACGGCATGGAAGTCGCGGAGCGAATCGTACGCATGCAGCTGCCCAGCCGGGTGCTGATGCTGTCGATGCACTCCGGCCCCGAGTTCGTGGCCCGCGCGCTGGCCGCGGGAGCCGCCGGGTACCTGATCAAGGATGCTGCATTCGACGAGCTGGCAGCCGCGATCACGGCCGTTGCCCGCGGCGGGCGTTACCTGAGCCGGGACATCGATCAGGACGTCGTTCGCAGCTTCGAGAAGCAGGCGGCGCAGGGTCGCTCGGAGCTCGAAGTACTCACACCGCGCCAACGTCAGGTTCTGCAGCTGATCGCCGAGGGACGCGGCACCAGGGACATAGCGGAGCGCCTGAACCTGAGCGTCAAGACGGTCGAAACCCACCGGGCACAACTGATGAATCGGCTCGGGATCCGCGACGTGCCAGGGCTGATCCGTTTCGCGATCAGGGTCGGTCTGCTGCAGCCCGACTCCTGAAATCATCGTATCGACCACTCCGATGCATGACGAACCGCGCGACCTCCCCTTGCGCCCCTGATTTCAGGGATTCCCCGATAGCCACGTTTGCCGGCCGCGACTAAGGTTGCGGCGTCCGTCCGGAGAAGGACCGGCGGACCACCGCTGGTGCAACACCGGCACTCACGACAAACGATGGAGGGGATCCCGTGTTCAACAGGCATGCGTACCGCGTGCCTGCCCTGACCGCGCTGCTGGCCAGCCTAGTGCTGGCGGTGAGCCCGGTCGCGCAGGCCATGAAGCTTCGAACCCAGAACCTGACTCAGCTGATCGCAGAGTCCGACAGCATCATCGCCGGCGTGGTCCGGCGCGTAAGCGACGGCATCGACGAGAACGGCGTGCCGTACACCGAGGTGACGATCCTCGTCAGCGACGCGGCGAAGGGGTCGGTCCAGAAGGACAGCGAATACACGTTCCGCCAGTTCGGCCTGCTCAAGCCCCGGACCATGGCGAACGGCCACCAGTACATCGCGATCAGCCCGGAAGGCTTTCCGCGCTGGCAGCGCGGCGAAAGCGTCGTCGCGTTCATGTACAAGCCCGCCGCGCGCACGGGTCTGCAGACGACGGCCGGCATGGCCCAGGGCAAGCTGACCCTGAACGACGGTCTGCTCGCCAACGAGTTCAGCAATGCCGGACTGTTCGAGGGCGTCGAGATCGACCCGCGGCGACTGACCGCGGCGGACCGGGAAATGCTGACCTCCAGCGGCGCGGTTGATGCCGCGACCTTCATGAGCCTCGTCGGTCGCGCCGTGGAAGGCCGCTGGGTCGAGACAGGGGAGATGCGCTGATGAACACCAGGATTCTCAAGCTGAGCCTCGGGCTGCTGCTCGCCTCCGGCGCTGCGCAGGCCGCCGGCCCGCTGTACACCTAC
>DATIRA010000239.1:0-4964 GCA_035470225.1 Steroidobacteraceae bacterium
GATTCGTCGCGCTCGTTATCGGCGGCGTAGACCTTAATCGACTCGCCCTCGGCTCCGTCGGTCCAGAGGTTCTTGCCCATGCGCGAGTTGTTATTGGCGATCACCGCGTTCGCGGCGTTGAGGATCGTCGCGGTCGAGCGATAATTCTGTTCCAGCTTGACGACGGTCGCGCCCGGGAAATCTTTCTGGAACCGGTAAATGTGTTCCACGCGGGCGCCTCTCCAGCGATAGATCGACTGGTCATCGTCGCCCACGACAAACGGAATGCCGGTGTCGCCGGCCAGCAGGCGCAGCCAGGCATACTGGATCGCGTTGGTGTCCTGGAATTCGTCCACCAGGACATGCCCGAACCTCGAGCGATAGTGCTCGACCAGTCCCGGCACTTCGCGCCACAGTTCGTAGCTGCGCAGCAGCAGCTCGGCGAAATCCACTACCCCGCTGCGCCGACACGTCTCCTCATAGGCCTCGAAGAGCCGGATCATCTGCCGACGTGTCGGATCACCGTCGTCCTTCAGGTCCTTCGGGCGCAGGCCCTCGTCCTTCTGCGCGTTGATGAACCAGCAGATCTCCTTCGGGATCCAGCGGGAATCGTCGAGCCCGAGGCCGCGGACGATCTTCTTGACCAGCCGCTGCTGGTCCTCGGCATCGATGATCTGAAAGCCCTGCGGCAGGCCGGCCTCGCGCCAGTGAAGACGCAGCAGCCGGTGCGAGATACCGTGGAAGGTGCCTATCCACAGCGGAGCGGCCGGTAGCTCGAGCTGCGACTCGATGCGGCCGCGCATCTCGCCAGCAGCCTTGTTCGTGAACGTCACGGCCAGGATGCCGGTCGGCGGGACGTTCTCCACCTGCACCAGCCAGGCCACGCGGTGTGTGAGCACCCGTGTCTTGCCGCTGCCGGCACCGGCGAGCACCAGTGTCGGGGCCAGGGGCGCAGTGACCGCTTGCCGCTGAGCGTCGTTCAACGGCTCCAGGATGTGTGAGACGTCCATGGGAGTCTGCAGATTTTAGCAGGGCACCGGCCGACGCGAGCCGTCCATCTGCAGCGATCCTCGGTCTGCGTCAGGAGGTCCTCATCGAGGAGCGGCCGTCCGGCGCCGGCATCCAGCGCGTAACCAGCAGTGCGCCGATGATGGCCAGGACGAAGTCGAGCCAGCCGTAGGTGGGCGCGGTGACGCCGGCCTGCAGCAGGCACAGCAGCGACACGAAGACGATCATCAGGCTCGCCGCTACGCGTGGCCGCAGGCCGGCGACCGCGAGCAGCCATGCCAGTGAAGTGTAGGCGAAGGCTTTCGCGGCCAGTTGCGGGGCGGGCGGTGGCGCGCGCATCAGCCAGAGCGACAGCCGCTCGAGATCCATCTCCGGGCCGGTTCCGGCGTCGAGACCCCGCAGTGCCGACCAGGCGAGCCATAGGCCGAGCGTGGCCGCGATCAGCGTCGAGCGAGCGCGGTCCTCGAGCTGGCTCAGCATGACCAGGGCGGGCAGCAACAGCGCGAGCGCCGCGAGCTCTGCGACGACCAGCGTGTTTCCGGCGATCACGGTCCGGCCGACCAGCACCGCCGCGATCACGACCAGGAAGCCGTCCACCGCACGCTTCTGCCGGGCAAGGTGGAATACGGCCTGCGCCACTACCAGCCAGCCGACGAAGAAGCCGCTCAGCTCCGCGAGATCGAGTCGTGGCGTGAACAGCGGCCGCGCCGCCTGTTTGAGCTGGCGCAACGACGGGTCCGGAATCAGGGGCCACAGCCGTGCGATGAACCAAAGCACCAGGATCGCGAGAGCGACCGCGCCCGAGCGGTCCTTCGGGGCGAACTTCGGCGTCATCCGCCCGCCCAGGGCCTGCCAGGCGGATCCGGCGACGCCGCCCAGCAGCGCACCGGCGATGTTCAGCGAGAGGTCGGTCAGGCTCGGGACGCGCGGCGCGATCGAGGCCTGTGCCAGTTCCATGCCCAGCGAGAGCAACGTGCCGCAGACCAGCGCGGCCATGATCCCGCGCAGCCTGCCGAAGCGGGGCTCGACGATCAGCGACATGCAGAACCCGAGGGGCAGGTACATCAACACGTTATTGAACATGTCGGCCCGCGAGGCCCGGGCCCAGCCGAGCGTCGAGAAGGCTTCGGCGACGGAGCGGATCTCGGGGGACAGGCGGAACGGATACAGCGACGCGTAGGCGATCATCGCAACCGAAATCCCGAGCAGCATCGGTGCTGCGAAGTGGCTGCGCCTGCTCATCTTCCGCTTCGGTCAGCTGAGCGCCGCGCCGGGGGTTTCAGGCGCTGGCCCCGCAGTGGTTTGCGCATCGCCGCTACCCGTCGTCGGACAGTGATCGCAGGCGTGGGTGTTCGCCGAATACCATCTCGAAGATCACCCCGACCTGCGGCACCAGTTCGCGCGACTCGTCCTTGCTCTTGCGCACCCAGCTGGCACCGCCACGCAGCTCGAGGAACAGCCAGTCACGCAGGAAGCGCTGGCGGTAGATCGTGAGCAGCCTGTACTCGACAGGGTTCACGTCCCGGCCCGTCTCGCCGCGCACCGACCCGCGCAGCGCGAGCGCGCGCCCCTCGCCGATCTTCTGGTAGCCCGTCAGGGCGGTGTTCCAGTAGACGCCGTCGGTGTCTTCCGACAGCTTCAGGTACGTGCCCCAGCGCAGCAACCGACCCTCATCGAGCAGCCGCTCGACGTCGGCCCGGCTGCTCGTGCCGAATCCCTCTTCGTTCTCCCAGAACACGGTCTGTCGCAGCCTGACCATCAGCTCGTCGACCGGCTCGGCGAGGTAGCGGTAGCTCGCCTTGACATAGGGATTGAGCGGTGACTGGAGCTTGAGCCCCATGCCCAGGCTCAGGCGGCTTCTACGTCCCCGGATCGGATCGTAGCCGAAGCCGAACAGCCAGCTGGCATCCTGCTCGGTGCCGAACAGCGTGGTGTCGGCAACCTCGCGCGGAGCGTCCTCGATGAACTCCTCATCGGTCTCGCGGCCGACGATGGCCTTGAGCTGCTTGTTGAGCAGCGGCGTGGGGAAGGTTGCACGCAGTCGAAGCTCCTGGTCGAGACCATCCTGTTCGTCCCATAACAGGCCCGCGCGCAGGCGGCCGTAGACGGCCCGCGCCTCGACGACTTCCTCGTCGTCCCTGTTGCCGAAGAACGTGTCCACGCGCCAGGCTGTCACGCAGACGCTGCGCTCTACTCCGGTGCGCATCTTCTCCAGAATCTCCTGGTCTTCCGCAAGCTCTGGACAGGGCGCGAGCCGCGCTCCTGCGCCCTCGGCGGCCTGTTCCTGAGCCGTGGCCTGCGGCACTGGAGGCTCCTCCAGCTCGCCAGCACGGGCGCCGATTCCCGGCATCAGCAGCGTCGCCACGCATGCGGCCGCGAGCGGCGGGGCGGCGGTCGGCTGCCTGCGCCTGCCAGCATGGTTACAGCGGGCCGGATGCGCGCTCATGGTCTTCAGATTAGCTTCGCTTGCCGCGCCGATAAACCGTCGTGGCGACGTACTGCTCTGGAAATCAGACGCGGATCAGGAAGTAGTGGTCGATCAGCAGCGCCGCGAACAGCAGCATCAGGTAATTGATCGAGTAGCGGAAGACCTTCATCGGGAGGTGGGGGGCGGCGTGCGGTCGCCGCAGCACGAAGGCATAGCGCAGGAACGCAGCGCCGAGCACGACGGCGGCCGCAAGGTACAGCAGCCCGCTCATTCCGGTCAGGTAGGGCAGCAGGCTGACGATGAAGAGCAGGATCGTGTAGAGCAGGATGTGCAGCCTGGTGAACTCGACGCCGTATGCGACGGGCAGCATCGGTATGCCTGCCCGCGCATAGTCCTCGCGGCGGGCGATGGCGAGCGCCCAGAAGTGCGGCGGCGTCCAGACGAAGATGATCAGGAACAGCAGCAGTGCGTGGGGGTCGATGCTGTTGGTCACCGAGGCCCAGCCGAGCACCGGCGGCGCGGCGCCGGCTGCGCCGCCGATGACGATGTTCTGCGGCGTCACGTGCTTCAGCCACACCGTATAGAGGATCGCGTAGCCGATCAGCGATGCGAAGGTCAGGCCGGCGGTCAGCGGGTTCACCAGCAGCCAGAGCACGCACATCGAGAGCGTGCCGAGCATCGCGGCGTACGAAATGGCCTGGCCGGTGCTGACGTGCCCGGTCGGGATGGGCCGTCGTGCGGTCCGCGCCATCTTCTCGTCGTAGCGACGATCGAGCACATGGTTGATCGCGGCGGCACTCGACGCGGCGAGCCCGATGCCGAGCATGCCGAATACCAGCGCTTCGAGCGGCGGCAGGCCGGGCACCGCGAGGAACATCCCGACGGCAGCCGTGAATACGATCAGCGCGACGACCCGGGGCTTGCCCAGCTCGACGTAGTCGCGCCAGTTCGTGGCACGGGAGGAAGCGAGCTCGGCCTGGCGCGGTTGCGGCACGTAGGGTTCCGTGATCGGCGATTCAGCCATCTTACCTGCGAAGGACATCAGCCCGCGTCGTCCAGGCGAACCGGAGCACCGCGACCGCGGCGAGAACCAGCAGTGCGGCCACGGCGTTGTGGGCCGTGGCGAGTGGCAGCGGCAGGGCTTTCAGCACCATTGTGGGCCCGAGCACGAGCTGCACGACCAGCACCAGCGCCAGCGCGAGGCCGCTCGTGCGCATCGCAGACGAACGACCCCGCGCGATCGCGAGCCAGGCCAACCAGCCCAGTACCAGAGCGGTGACCACCGCTCCCAGCCTGTGCGTGTAGTGAATGGCGACGCGTGCCGGGTGATCGAGAACGCCGCCTTCGTAGTCGATCCCCAGGCCCCGCCAGAGCACGAAGGCATCGCGGAAGTCCATCTCCGGCCAGAACGACAGCTGGCAGGTCGGGAAATCCGGGCAGGCGAGCGCCGCGTAGTTCGTGCTCACCCAGCCACCGAGGGATATCTGTATCGCCAGCACCAGCAGTCCAATGACGCTCCAGCTTCTGAGTCGCGGCTGCTCTGCCCGGG
>DATIRA010000240.1:0-3585 GCA_035470225.1 Steroidobacteraceae bacterium
CTCGCGAGCGCTCAGCGGTAAGCGATCCGGGCTGCGGCGAGTGCCTCGCACACCGCCGCTATGCCCTCTGTGAGCCTCGGCGTGGCGCGCGAAACAGTATCGGCGGGCACCGAGTAGATCGTCCCGGCCCTCACGGCCTGCATGCTCTGCCATCTGGACCACTCCCGGCGCGGGTCCGCGATCGCGTCGTCGGTCGTCAGAATCACCTGCGGGTCGCGCGCCAGCACGGACTCACGCGACACGGCGGGCGCCAGCTGCGGCAGCTCGCCGAACACGTTCCGCCCGCCGCAGAGTTCCACGACCTCGCTGATCAGGTGGCGGCCGTTGATCGTGTAGAGCGGCTGGTCGTCGAGTTGCACGAACACGCTGACGGCAGCATCGGCCGCATGCCGCTCGCGCAGTCCGTCTACCTCTGCCTCGAAACGGCTCGCGGCCGCACCAGCCTCGGCGGCGTGCCCGGTCAGCTCGCCAATCCGTCGCAGCGCCGCAGCCACGTCCGACAGCCTGTCGGTCGGCAGCAGCACGACTTCGAGCCCGCTCGCGCTCAGGCGCTGCAGGGTCTGCTCCGGTGTTCCCGACGGCCAGGCGAACACCAGGTCCGGTTGCAACGCGACCAGCCGTTCCAGGTCCACGCGCCAGGCGTCGCCGATCCGTTCGATGTCGAGCGCCTGCGCCGGGTAGTCGCTGTAGGCCACCGTCCCGACCAGCATCTCTCCTGCCCCTGCAGCGAACACGAGCTCGGTGAGATGTGGCGCGAGGCTGACGATGCGCAGCGGCCGGTCCTCGGCAGCCGCGGCCAGGCCGATCAACACGAGCAGCAGAAGCAGCCGGCGCGTCACGCCGCGTTGCCAGCCAGCACCAGCAGCGCGATGACCGCCAGCCAGATCCACAGCGCTCGCCGCACGATGCGCCATGCGCCGCGCGCCGTCGCCAGGTCCAGTTCGTCTGGTCCGACGTCCTCGAGGCTCGGCGCCAGCGAGCCACGCCCGACGCGGGCGAGCAGGTCCTCACTGCGCTCGAGCACGGTGGCGCTCGCCTGGTCCACTGCCCCCTTCCAGTTGCCGAAGGCGTCCTCGAAGCTACCGGCCACTGCATACGAGAGCGCGGTGAACCTCGCCGGCAGCCAGGCGAGCACACCGTGCAGTCCACGCAATGCGGCCTCGAAAGAGCCGTCCGAAATCGTCCCGCCGTGCCGGGAGGCCTCGAATGCTCCCCGGCGGCGCATCAGGTCGCTGACGCGGAACAGCCAGGCTCCGGCCGGGCCGAGCAGCATGAACCAGAAGATCACCCCGAAGATCCGGTTGTTCGCCTGGACGAAAATCGCATCCTCGATTGCGTCCCGCAGCCCCGCGCCGCGCCCGCTCGCGTCGTACTCGAGCAGCTCGGTCGCACGGCGCGCCGACTCGCCGGGATCGCCGCCTGCCAGCGCCGCGACGTAGTCGTCCACCTCCTCCTTCAGGTCGCGTGGCCCGAAGGAGATCAGCAGAACAGCCACCGCGAACAGCAGCTGCGGCATGCCGAGCAGATGCGATCCGAGCAGCAGCGAGACGACACCTACCGGGAGCACGGGCAGCATGACCACCGATAGCGCTGCGAGCTGCCGCCAGCGTCCCGGCCAGCGGCCGAATACGCGGGCAGCCCAGTCGAAATAGCCGTCCAGCCAGCGCGCATCACGCAGGTGCAGCAGGTCGGTGAGCAAGCGCTCCAGCGCGAGGGCCAGCACGAGAGCCAGCATGCTCACCGGGTCGCCACCTCGAGTTCGTAGCGGACCCTCGAGCGCAGCAGCGGCCAGTCGAATGCGATCCCGGGGTCGGTCTTGCGGCCCGGCGCGATGTCGCTGTGCCCGACCAAGCGCTCCTCGGACAGTATCGGATATCGGCGGCAGAGATCCGCGATCACCCGGGCAAGCGCCAGGTACTGCACGGGCTCGTAGGGCTGCGCATCCGTGCCCTCGAGTTCTATGCCTATCGAGAAATCATTGCAGTCGGGCCGTCCCCGCCATTCTGAACGGCCCGCGTGCCAGGCGCGCCGCTCGAACGGTACGTACTGGACCAGCTCGCCGTCCCGTCGCACCAGCAGGTGCGCCGAGACGCGGAGTCCGGCCAGCTCCGCGAAAAAGGGATGCGCCTGCGCCGGGAGACAGTTCGTGAACAGCGCGTCGATCCAGGGCCCGCCGAACTCCCCGGGCGGAAGGCTGATGCCGTGCACGACCAGCAGCTCGATGCCGGATCCGGCAGGGCGCGCATCGCAGTTCGGTGACGGTAGCTGCCTCGCCGCGGAGAAGAGCCCATGATCGACCTCGAGCGAGCGGCCGGCAGCGTCAGGGTCGTTGCGCTGGAACATCAGCCCATCATGCCCGCCACCCGCAGGGCGTGCCACACCCGTCGTGGGCGCAACCGCGAATCCCTCCCCTGCCCGGTCAGGACTTGCCTCGCGAGCGACGCGTCGGCGGAGGCACCGGGGTCTTGAAGCCGTCGGGCTTCAGGATCAACACGTCGCAGGGGACCACGTTGACCAGCCGCTCGGCGGTGCTGCCGAACAAGGCCCGCTGCAGCGGCCCACGCACGAACGTGCCCATCACGAGCAGGTCGATGCCGTCGGCGGTCGCCGCTTCGAGCAGGGCGTCCGCGGGGTCGCCCTCCACCACGCGCACAGAGCTCGCGCGCAGCCCGGCACCGGCTGCGAGGTGCTTGAGCAGTGCGCGGGCGCGCTCGCGCTCGGCACGCAACGCCCGGGGCGGAACGCCGAGCGCCCGGAAAGCGGGGTGCAGCGCGTGCACGACCTGCACCGACCCGGAGGCGGCCTCCGCGAGCCGGCCCGCGACTTCGACGATCTTGACGTCGAGCTGCGATTCCCGCTCGCCATGTCCGCCGGGGTCCACCGCCGCGAGCAGGCGCGGCCTGGCGTAGGGAGCGCGCGTGCGCGCGAGCAGCAGCGGCATCGGGCACAGCCGCGCGAGTTCCCAGTCCGTGTGCGAAAGCCCGAGCCTGGAGCGACGCGTGCCGCGATAACGCGGCTCGGCGACCACGAGATCCGCGTGCAGGCCGAGCGCCGCACGAACCACCGCCTCCGGGATGTGCTTCTGCCACTCGACGATGGCGCTCACCGCCACGGTCTCGGTGGACAGCCGGCTGGCGAGCTCGTCCAGGTCGGCCTTGCGCTCGGCGACCAGGCCGTGCCGCGCGCGCATCAGGCCCTTGCTGTCGAGGATCCGCCCGCCGGCCAGCGAAGCCTCGTAGCAGGCGTGATACAGGACGACCTCGGCGCCCAGCAGGTGGGCGAGCTCGACGGCCTTCGGCGCCGCGACCTGCCCCTTGCCCTGCGGATCGGCAACGGCTGCGAGGATCATGCTGATGTCTGTGTTGCGCCTCATCGGACACCTCCCGAAGTCCCCGGCACTTCCATGTTTCCACCCCGCCGGCGCCCGGTGGAGTCGCACAACTACCTAAGCGGGGTCGCCGGTGCACTAGAATCAGCCGCGTGAACCAGTCGCTTCCCGGACTCCACCCGCTCGCACGTCGGGACCTCCGCGCGGTGTGGGATCCCTGCACTCAGATGAAGGACCACGAGTCGCTGCCGCTGATC
>DATIRA010000241.1:0-2261 GCA_035470225.1 Steroidobacteraceae bacterium
CGAGATCGACGGCGACTCGGACTTCGGGCTCGGGGAAAGCCCATACCTGACTGCGCCGGACTCCCGGGACGGTCTCGATCGAATCGCTCAGTTCTTCCGCGAGCTCCTTGAGCTGCCGGTAGCCGGCGTCCTCGCTGACCAGGGCGAGCTGCACGATGTTGACGAGCCCGGAGCCGGCCTTGCGGACCTCGAGCGCCGCGAGGTCGGCTGGCAGCTCGGGACGGATCCGGTTCACTTCGCGGACGACCTCGTCGTACTTCTCGTCGGCGTCCTGGTCCCAGTGGAACTCGATCTGCAGCACGCCGACGCCGTCCATCGAGCGGCTGTCCATGCGCTTGATCTCGTCGAGCTCGTTGATCGCGTCCTCGAGGGGGTCGATGACCAGGCGTTCGATGTCCGCCGGGTCCGCGCCCGGGTAGACGGCGACGACGGTCTCGGAGATCTCCTCGAGCGTGTCGTAGCTGCCCGAGGTCTTCAGGTTGAACTTTCGCAGGCCGACGTCCACCGCGCCGCCGGGAATCGTCGCGTTCTCGCCGCGCACCGATGCTTCGACCTGCCCGAGCGTCACACGCGCACGGCCCATTCGCTCGAGATCGACGGCGACTCGGACTTCGGGCTCGGGGAAAGCCCATACCTGACTGCGCCGGACTCCCGGGACGGTCTCGATCGAATCGCTCAGTTCTTCCGCGAGCTCCTTGAGCTGCCGGTAGCCGGCGTCCTCGCTGACAAGGGCGAGCTGCACGATGTTGACGAGCCCGGAGCCGGCCTTGCGGACCTCGAGCGCCGCGAGGTCGGCTGGCAGCTCGGGACGGATCCGGTTCACTTCGCGGACGACGTCGTCGTACTTCTCGTCGGCGTCCTGGTCCCAGTGGAACTCGATCTGCAGCACGCCGACGCCGTCCATCGAGCGGCTGTCCATGCGCTTTATCTCGTCGAGTTCGTTGATCGCGTCTTCGAGAGGGTCGATGACCAGCCGCTCGATATCGGCGGGATCCGCGCCCGGGTAGACGGCGACGACGGTCGGCACCGGCGCGTGGAATTCAGGATCCTCGGAGCGCGGGATGTTCAGGTAGGCGTTCAGGCCCATCGCGATCAGCAGCCCGAACAGCACCAGCGTGAACTGCCAGCGCCGAACGCTGAATTCCCAGATCTTCACGCCGACGACCTCAACCGCGGTCGCTGACGACGCTGACCGCCCGGCCGTCGGTGAGCCAGGCCGCCCCATCCGTGATGACCTGTTCGCCCGGCACGAGGCCGGCGTGCACGATGACCCGCTCCCCGATGATCGGGCCCACGCTCACGCTCCTGCTGCGCGCGACGCCGCGCTCGGGATCGAGAACGAATATGCGGGCCACGGGTCCGTCGGCCTCGACCAGCGCGGTGACCGGCACCGCGACCACGGCGTCGTCGCCGTCTCGGCCGCCCAGCGACAGCTCGACCTTCGCGACCAGTCCGCGCACGAAGCGCGCGCGTCCCTGGTCCACGTCGATCTCGACCTCGAACGTGCCGGTCTGCGGGTCCGCGCTCGAGGCGATGCGCGACACGCGGCCGGCGAACCTGCGCCCCGGGAACGCGTCGAAGCTGACTTCCGCCGTGTCGCCGACGACGACACGGACCGCGTCGCGGTCCGCCAGCGAGGCGCGCACGACCCAGCCCTGCTCGGTGGCGCCGAGCACCAGGACGGGCTGACCGCCCTGGACCAGCTCGCTCTCCTCGGCCAGGCGCTGCAGCACGACGCCGTCGGCGGGGGCCTCGATGCGGGCGAAGCGCGCGTTGAACTGGGCGGTTCGCAGGTTCGCGCTCGCGACCTTGTAGGCCGTCGTGAGGTCCTCGACCTGCTCCTCGGTCGCCACTTCGTCGGCGCGCAGCTTCTGCGCGCGCTCGAGGTCCCGTCGCGCCTTTTCCACCGCTTCGGTGGCCCGGGCAACGGCTGCGTCGACTTCCGCGCGCTTTAGCACCGCGAGCAGATCGCCGTCCTCCACCCTGTCACCTGCCTCGACCAGGATGCGGTCCACGACACCGCCGAGCTTGAAGCTGAGTCTCACTTCGTCGCGAGGCGCCAGCATGCCGACGGCACGTACCTGGTTCCGCAGCGGAACCGGCCTGATTTCCTCGGCACGAACCGGGGCGGGCGGTGCGACCGATTCGGAGTCGGGGGCCGAGGGCCGATCGCAGGCGACCAGCGCGAGGCCGATCAGCATCGGTGGCACGAGACGCGGGACTTTCACTGCAGGAGCTCCTGTTCCGCGGCGCGGGTGCTG
>DATIRA010000242.1:0-4783 GCA_035470225.1 Steroidobacteraceae bacterium
CCGCCCGGCGTCGAGCAGCGAGGCGTGGTTCAACCGGTCCTCGATGACGCGGTCGCCGGGCTGCAGCAGAGCCGAGCCGACCGCGAGGTTCGCCATGTAACCCGTCGAGAAGAGCAGGGCCCGCGGACGTCCGAGGAAGTCCGCCAGCTCCTCCTCGAGGGCATGGTGCTCCCGGCTGTGACCGCTGACGAGGTGAGAGGCGCCGCTGCCGAGGCCCCAGCTGCGCGCGGCCTGAGCCAGCGCCTCTCCGACACGCTTGTCAGCGGCCAGGCCGAGGTAGTCGTTGCTGCAGAAGACCAGCACCTCGCGGCCGTCGATCCGGGCGCGCGCCGTCCCGGCCAGCCGCGATTCGACCGCGCGGCGCCTGCGCAGGCGGCCCGCGGCCTGCGTTGCGGCGAGCATCGAGGACAGGCGCCCGTTCAGGCTGTTCATGGAGCAGTCCCGGGTTCAGGGGCTTTCGACGGACTCCTCGGCCTGAAGGCCCAGCCGGGCAAAGAGCTCCGCGTCCCGGTCGCGCCCGGGGTTCGGCGTCGTGAGCAGCTTTTCGCCGTGGAAGATCGAGTTCGCGCCGGCGAGAAAGCACAGGGCCTGCACGGCATCGCTCATCTCGTTGCGGCCGGCCGAGAGCCGCAGCTGCGAGGCCGGCATCAGCAGCCGTGCCGTCGCAATGGTTCGCACCAGCTCCAGCGGGTCCAGCGGCGGCAGCCCATGCAGCGGAGTCCCCTCGACCTGGACAAGCTGGTTGATCGGCACGCTCTGCGGATGCTCCGGCAGCGTGGCCAGCGTATGCAGTAACTCGACACGGTCACGCGGCGACTCGCCCATGCCGAGAATTCCGCCGCAGCACACCTTGAGTCCGGCGTCACGAACGGCCGCGAGCGTGTCGAGTCGGTCCCGGTAGGTCCGGGTCGTGACGATGTCGCCGTAGAAGGACTCGGACGTATCGAGATTGTGGTTGTAGTAGTCGAGCCCGGCGTGCTTCAGCTCGCTGGCCTGCTCCGGCGTGAGCATGCCGAGCGTCGCGCAGGTCTCCAGGCCCAGCGCGCGGACCTCGCGGACCATCTGCTTGATCTGCTCGAGCTGGCGCGGCTTCGGATTGCGATAGGCCGCGCCCATGCAGAAGCGCGTGGCTCCGCGGCGTTTCGCCGCCTCGGCTGCGGCGACGACTTCGCCAGTCTGCAGCAGTTCCTCGCGTTCGAGCCCGGTGTCGTGGCGGACACTCTGCGGGCAGTAGGCGCAGTCCTCGGGGCAGCCGCCTGTCTTCACCGACAGCAGCGTACTGACCTGTACCCGGTTGGGATCGAAATGCTGCCGATGGACCCGCTGCGCGTGGAACAGCAGGTCATTGAATGGCAGATCGAACAAGGCCTGGGCCTCGGCGAGGCTCCAGTCGTTCCGAACTGCGCCGAGACCGTCGAAGTCGATCATCGTGAGAATTCCCCGGTTTTCGCCGCAGACGCACGCTGCGAGCGGTCGTCACGTCGCCCACACTGCGACCGGGCCGGAGTATTTCGGGGGGGGCGGGAGGCTGTCAACCAGAGACGACAATGAAGGTTGACAGCCTTCTCGACCGGCTGAGCGGTGCATTGTTCGCTCCGCGTTGCCTGCTCTGCGGCTTGCCGGGCCAGCGTCCCTGTCTCGACCTGTGCCCGGCCTGCGAGTCCGGGCTGCAGCCCCTCCCGCAGCCGGCCTGCCGGCATTGCGCGCTGCCGCTGGGTCCCGCGCGCACGTCGCTGGTCTGCGAGACTTGCGAACGCGCGTCGCCGCCGTTCGAGCGTTGCATCGCGTCGTTCCGCTATTCCTTTCCGGTCGACGCGATGGTGCAGGATCTCAAGTACCGTGGCCGTCTGCCGCTTGCGCGGGTGCTGGGCGAGCTGCTGGCCCGCTCGGTGCAGGCCCAGCACCTGCGCGGCGGGCTCGACGGACTGCTCCCGGTACCGCTGCACCCGCTCCGTCACGCGGACCGTGGCTTCAATCAGTCCGCGGAAATCGCGCGCTGGTGCGCCCGTCGGCTGGGCCTGCCACTCGAGCTGTCGGCTGCACGGCGCATTCGCCCCACCGCTCCCCAGGCGTTGCTGTCGCGCACCGACCGCCGCGGCAACCTGCGGCAGGCCTTCTCGGTCGATCCCCGTGTGAAGGGCCGGCGGCTCGCGATCGTCGACGACGTGGTCACCAGCGGCAGCACGGTTCGGGAACTCTCCAGCGTGCTGCTCGCGGCCGGCGCCGCCGTCGTGGTCTGCTGCGTCGCGCGGACCATCGATTGAGGCTGCGGACGCCTGCGGTGCCAACCGGGCGCGGCGCTGAGGTTAGACTAGCGGGCCATCGCAGACGGTCAGTGCCCCCATGTACAAGAAGGTCATAGACGCCTCACCGCTCGCGGCGATCCGGCAGTTCCTGAAGCTGGAGTCCGCGAGCGGCATCCTGCTCGTCGCCGCCGGCGCATTCGCGATGCTGGCCGCCAATACGCCGCTGTCGGGATGGTACGAGAGCCTGCTGCAGATACCGTTCAAGATCCAGCTTGGCGACTTCGCGCTCGACAAGCCGATCCTGGTCTGGATCAACGACCTGCTGATGGCGATCTTCTTCCTGCTGATCGGCCTCGAGATCAAGCGCGAGGTCGTGATGGGCGAACTCTCCGAGCGTGACAAGGTCGCGCTGCCGGCCGTGGCTGCGGTCGGAGGCATGGCCGTTCCGGCCGCGATCTATGCCGCCATCAACTGGGGAGACCCGATCGGGATGCGCGGCTGGGCGATTCCGTCGGCGACCGACATCGCGTTCGCGCTCGGCGTGCTGTCGCTGTTCGGTCCGCGCGTCCCGCTGGGCCTCAAGGTGTTCCTGATGACGCTCGCGGTCCTGGACGACCTGATGGCCATCGTCGTGATCGCGGTGTTCTATACCAGCGACCTGTCCGTGACAGCGTTCGCGCTGGCCGGCGTGGCCGTCGCGGTGCTGCTGGTGCTGAACCGCTTCGGGGTCATGAGCATCGCGGCCTATATCCTGGTCGGCATTGCACTGTGGCTGTTCGTTCTTAAATCCGGCGTGCACGCCACGCTCGCGGGCGTCGTCACGGCCATGTTCATTCCGGCGCGCGACCCCGCCGACCCCGAGCATCCGCCGCTCACGCATCTCGAGCACGCGCTGCATCCCTGGGTGGCCTATGCGATCCTGCCGATCTTCGCCTTCGCCAACGCGGGCGTGAGCCTCGAGGGACTGCAGTTCGCCGATCTGCTGCAGCCGATACCGCTCGGCATCGTGCTCGGCCTGTTCGTCGGCAAGCAGGTCGGCGTGTTCTCTTTCGCCTGGCTGGCGGTCAGGAGCGGAATGACGCGGCTGCCGAGCGGCGTCACCTTTCCGCAGGTCTATGCCGCGTCGATCATCTGCGGCATCGGCTTCACGATGAGCCTGTTCATCGGCATGCTCGCCTTCGAGAACGTCGGCGACGGGCAATCGGTCGTCACAAACCGACTCGGAATCCTGGTCGGGTCACTGCTTTCGGCCGTTGTGGGTTACCTGGTGCTCAACTTCGTGCTGCCGAAGGGCCGCAGCCCCGAGGCCTGATGGAAGAGCCTGCCGTGACCGGCAGGTCGCGCACCGGCATTCTCAGGAGCGGAACACGTAGTCGAGCAGGATTCCGGCGAACACGACGAAACCGAACAGGTTGTTGTTCAGGAACGCGCGGAAGCAGTCGTCGGGCTCTCGATACCGGATCAACACCTGCTGGTGAATGGCCAGTCCCGTGGCCGCGAGCAGCCCGACCCAGTACCAGCGGCCGAGCGAGCTCATCCAGCCGACCAGCGCGAGACCTCCCAGGGCGCCGGCCTGCAGCGTGGCGACGATCAGCCGATCCGACCGACCGAAAAGGATCGCCGAGGACCGGATGCCGATGACCAGATCGTCCTCGCGATCCACCATCGCGTACATCGTGTCGTAGGCCGTGGTCCACAAGACCACCGACAGGAACAGCGCCCAGGCTTCTGGCGGGACGGACCCGGTCTGCGCCGCGAACGCCATCGGAACCGACCAGCCGAAGGCAGCGCCCAGGTAGGCCTGCGGCAGCGAGAAGAACCGTTTCAGGAACGGGTAGGTGACGGCCAGCACGCCGCCTATCAGCGCCAGGACCTGGGTCGGCCGGTTGAGCGGGATCACCAGCGCCAGGGCTGTCAGCGCCAGCACCGCGAACAGGCCCAGCGCCTCGGCCGGCGAAACAGACTGGGTGGCCAGGGGCCGGTCGGCGGTGCGGCGAACGTGCGGGTCGAACTCGCGGTCTGCGAAATCGTTTATCACGCAGCCCGCCGATCGCATCACGAAGGTGCCGAGCACGAAGATGACGAACAGCCGTTCATCCGGATGGCCGTCGGCGGAGATCCACAGCGCCCATAGCACGGGCCAGAGCAGCAGCCAGATTCCGATCGGCCGGTCGAGCCGCATCAGGCGGGCATATTCGCGCAGCCTGGAGCGCTGCGGAGGCCGGGCAGCCGACTGCGATTCCTTCTCGATGTCCGTGGTGTTTCTCATGCGATCTCGATCGGCAGCATCAGACCTTGCCGAACCGTTTCCCATCGCCGACCCAGCGGCGCTGCAATGCCGCTATGTTCGCCGCTGGGCCGTCGAGCATCAAATCCGCGGCATGCTGAACGGCAGGCAGCAGATCCGCATCGCGGACGAGGTCGGCAACTTTCAGCTGCATCAGGCCCGTCTGGCGGGTCCCCAGCAGTTCGCCTGGACCGCGCAGCTCGAGGTCCCGCCGGGCAACTTCGAACCCGTCGCTGGTTTCGCGCAGCAC